>JAFXBO010000136.1 GCA_017521775.1 Clostridia bacterium
TATAATGAGTTTGAGGGTGTTGTTACAAATCTTGAACGCAGGTATCATCAGACAGGCTCAGATTACGCAAAATTTGATATCGAGAAATATATAAATGTTATAAAGTGTGACAGATGTAAGGGAGCAAGACTCAATGACGAGGTTTTGTCTGTTACTGTTAATGGTGTCAATATTTATGAGCTTACCCGTATGTCAATAAAAGAGGAAATGGAATTTATTGATAATCTTAATCTTTCAGAAAGAGAAATGATGATAGCAGCTCAGGTTATAAAGGAAATCAAGGCAAGATTAAAGTTTTTGTTGGATGTTGGGCTTGATTACCTTAATTTGTCGCGTTCTGCAGGCACATTGTCAGGTGGAGAAGCTCAAAGAATAAGATTAGCAACACAAATCGGATCAGGTCTTACAGGAGTTTTATATATTTTAGACGAGCCAAGTATAGGATTACACCAAAGGGATAATGATAAGCTAATAGGAACATTGAAAAATTTAAGAGATTTAGGCAATACTGTTATTGTGGTTGAACACGATGAGGACACAATGCTTGCAGCTGATTATATCGTGGATATAGGTCCGAAGGCGGGAATTCACGGAGGCGAGATTGTTGGCGCAGGTACTGCAAAAGAGTTAATGGATTGCAAAAAAAGCATTACAGGAAAGTATTTAAGCAGACAAAAATTCATTAAGGTTCCTACAAAAAGAAGAGATCCAAACGGTGAAATAGAAATTATAGGGGCAAGAGAGAATAACCTGAAAAATTTAGATGTAAAAATACCTTTGGGTGTTCTCACCTGTATAACAGGTGTTTCAGGTTCAGGAAAATCGTCACTTATAAATGAAATTTTATATAAAAGACTTGCAAGAGATTTAAACAGGGCAAAAACTCATCCGGGAGAGCATAAGGATATAAAGGGAATAGAAAATCTTGACAAAATAATTGATATAAACCAATCTCCGATTGGAAGAACTCCAAGGTCAAATCCTGCAACTTATACAAATGTGTTTAATGACATAAGAGAGATTTTTGCCTCTACGAACGAAGCAAAAATCAGGGGATATAAGGCAGGAAGATTCAGCTTCAATGTCAGTGGCGGAAGATGTGAGGCTTGCTCAGGCGATGGAATTGTTAAGATTGAGATGCACTTTTTAGCAGATGTATATGTTCCGTGTGAGGTGTGTAAGGGTAAAAGATATAACAGAGAGACCCTTGAGGTAAAGTATAAAGGAAAAAACATATACGAAGTTCTTGAAATGACAGTTGATGAGGGAGTGGAATTCTTTGAAAATCTTCCTCGTATTAAGAGAAAATTAGAGACCTTAAAAGAGGTTGGCTTAGGTTATATAAAGCTTGGGCAAAGCTCAACAACCCTTTCAGGAGGAGAAGCTCAAAGAGTTAAGCTTGCAACAGAGCTTTCAAAAAGAAGCACAGGAAAAACAATCTATGTTCTTGATGAGCCTACAACAGGTTTGCATACAGCCGATGTTCATAAGCTGATTAAGGTTTTGGATAAGCTTGTTGAGGGTGGAAACTCTGTTGTTGTTATAGAACATAATCTGGATGTTATAAAGACAGCAGATTATATAATTGACTTAGGACCTGAGGGCGGAGCAGGAGGAGGAACTGTTGTTGCAAAGGGGACACCTGAAGAAGTCAGCAAAAATAAAAATTCTTACACAGGAAAATACCTAAAAAAGGTTTTGGAAGAAGCAAAGGGGATAAAATAATGTATGACTTAATTCTGTTTGATTTAGATGGTACTTTAACAAACCCTGAGGAGGGAATAACAAAGTCAGTTCAATATGCACTTGAGGGTTACGGTATTACTGAGAATAATATTGATAATTTAAGACGCTTTATTGGACCACCATTAGTTGACGGATTTATGGGGTTTTACGGAATGAACAGAGAGGATGCCCTTGGGGCATTGGCAAGGTACAGAGAAAGGTTTTCTGAAGTAGGTCTATACGAAAATGAGCTATTAGAGGGATGCGAAAAGCTTTTAAAAGACTTAAAAGAAAAAGGGAAAAAGCTTGCCCTTGCAACCTCAAAACCACATATATATGCCAAGAAAATTTTAGAGCATTTTGATTTAATTAAGTATTTTGATATTCTGGTTGGAGCAGAGTTTGATGGAACACGGAATGATAAAGCAGATGTTATAAAAGAGGTTTTAAAACAGGCAGGAGAATATAATAACCCTGTTATGGTAGGAGATAGAATGCATGATATTATCGGAGCAAAGAAGAACAATATCCCGTGTATTGGAGTAACCTTTGGCTTTGCAGTTGAAGGTGAACTGGAAGAGAATGGAGCTATCAAAATAGCTGACAGTATGGAAAATCTTTTTGATATTCTTGTAAATCACGTATGACATATTTTGACAACTATTGTAGAGCAAATAGCTAAAAAATTGGAGGAATGTAATGTATATAGGAATTGATTTGGGTGGAACAAATATTGGAGTTGGGATAGTAGATGATAATGGTAAAATAATTGCAAAAAGCTCAGTCCCTACTAATGCAAAAAGAGGATATTCTGAGATTGTAAAGGATATGGCAAGGCTATCCAAAAAGCTTCTTAAAGAAAACAATATTTCGGAGAGTGATATAAAAGGTGTTGGTATAGGCTGTCCGGGTACAGTTGATACCAAAGAGGGAATAGTTGTATTCAGTAATAATATCAGAATGGAAAATGTTCCACTTGGTGAAGAATTCAAAAAGTATTTTGATGTTGATGTAACAATTTTAAATGATGCAGAAGCAGCAGCATTTGGTGAATATAAGATTAATGGAAACGGAGCAGATTCGTTTATTTTCATAACTCTTGGAACAGGTGTTGGTGGTGGAATTGTTATTAA
>JAFXBO010000137.1 GCA_017521775.1 Clostridia bacterium
GGGAGCAAGAGATTATGTTGTTCCATCAAGAATTCATCACGGAAAATTTTACGCATTACCTCAATCACCACAAATTTATAAGCAATTATTAATGATATCAGGTTTTGACAGATATATTCAACTTGCCAGATGTTTTAGAGACGAGGACTTAAGAGCTGACAGACAGCCTGAATTCACACAAATAGATATGGAAATGTCTTTTGTTGATGTTGAGGATATATTGGAAATTGGTGAAGGATTTATTAAATATCTTTTCAAAACTGTTTTAGATACTGAAATTGAAACACCACTGCCAAGGCTGACATATAAAGAGGCAATGGAACGCTATGGTTCAGATAAGCCTGATACTCGTTTTGGTATGGAAATTCAGAACATATCAGATGCTGTTAAAGACAGTGAATTTGTTGTATTTAAATCTGCACTTGATGAAGGTGGCTCTGTTAGGGCTATCGTTCTTCCAAATGCTGCTGAGGTTTATACAAGAAAAGAAATTGATAAGCTTGTTGAATTTTCAAAGGGAATAGGAGCTAAAGGACTTGCATATGTTCGTTGGATTGATGATGAACCAAATGCAAGCTTCAAAAAGTTCTTTACTGATGAAGAATTAGCATCATTACTAAATACATTAGGAGCTAAAAAAGGCGATGTTGTTCTGATAGTTGCCGATAAGGACAGAGTAACATTACCAGTTTTAGGTGCACTTCGTTTGCAAACTGCAAAGCGTCTTGATATTATACCAAAGGCTTGGAATTTCTTATGGATTACAGATTTCCCATTCTTTGAATATGATGATGAATCAAATTCATGGGTTGCTATGCACCATCCATTCACAATGCCTAAGGATGAATGTATCGAATATTTAGATAATGCACCTGAAAAGGTCATTGCAAAAGCTTATGACCTTGTTCTAAATGGTATAGAATTATCAAGTGGTTCTATAAGAATAAATGACTATGAATTACAACAGAAAATGTTTGAATCACTTGGTTTAACTCCTGAGGAAATTGAAGCAAAATTCGGTTTCTTGGTTGAAGCATATAAATATGCTGCTGCTCCTCACGGTGGAATGGGAATTGGACTTGACCGTCTTGCGATGTTAATGGCAGGATGTGATAGTTTGAGAGATGTTACAGCATTCCCTAAAGTTCAAAATGCTTCCGAGCTTATGTCACAAGCTCCAGGATCTATTGATGATAAACAACTTGAAGAACTTTCAATCGCTATTGTTAATAACGAAAACGAATAAGACGGATTATTAATATGGCATAAAAGAACGCCGTCACTGGCGTTCTTTTGCATATTTCACATTAAATTATAATCTCACATATTATAATGTGAGGTGATATCTATGCGGTTTGGATTGTCTAAAAGACAAGTGGTAAAATATAAATATCGACATATTGTATATAAAATTTATTTTTACATAATATTTTTATTATCTCTTGCATTTATGACATATGTGATATATATGCTTGAATTTGCCTTTTTAAATTCATTTGCTCCATATGCGATAAATTTTGGCTCGGATTCTATAAATTATACTGTAGCCGATTATTTTAGCGATAATTTCTATAGTTATTCTGATTTTGTGGAATTATCGTATAATTCTAATAATGCTATCACTTCATTGCAGACCAATTCGGTACTAATGAACAAGGTTAAAGCTGAATTATCAATTCAATTGCAAAATGAACTTGAAGAGTATAAACAAGAATCAATTTCAATTCCAATCGGAAATATATCTGATAATATTATTTTTCACGGTCTTGGCCCTATGGTTCAAATTAAGGTAAACTCTGCAGAAGTAACCGATCTTGTATTTAATGATGAATTTGAATCGGTTGGAATAAATCAGGTAAGGCATAAAATTTTTATAGAAGCATATGTAACTGTTTCGATAAGCTGCGCAACTGTAACTCGTTCTGAGGTTATACATGACATTATTCCTGTCGCAGAAACTATTATTGTTGGCGATGTTCCAAACTATTTTAGTGGGAATGGTGAATTACAAGTTTTGGCAGACGATAAGGAGGATTAATAACTTGGATAAGATAAAAAAAAGAATAGATGAACTAACCGAGCTTTTGGAATATCATTCAAGAAAATATTATGTTGAGGATAATCCTGAGATTTCTGATTTTGAATATGATAAAATGATGGTTGAACTTGAAAAATTAGAAAAAGAATATCCTCAATTCGCATCCGATATATCTCCTACAAAATCAGTTGGTGGTGCAGTTTTATCAAAATTTGATACTGTGAGACACGAGGTTAGAATGGAAAGTTTACAGGATGCTTTTAACGAAGAAGAAATACAGGAATTTGATAAAAGAGTATCATCTCAAGTTTCAGATTATTCGTATGTTGTTGAACATAAAATTGATGGATTATCTGTTTCTTTGGAATATGTGGACGGTCAATTTAAAAGAGGTTCAACAAGAGGTGACGGAGATGTTGGAGAGGATGTATCTGAAAACTTAAAAACAATTAAATCTATACCTATGAGATTAAAGGATAAGATTCCTTTCTTGGAGGTTCGTGGTGAAGTTTTTATGTCGAGGGATAATTTCATAAAGCTAAACGAAACAC
>JAFXBO010000138.1 GCA_017521775.1 Clostridia bacterium
CGCCTTCGCCAAGTCTCCATGCAGGAACTTCTACCTCAACCATATATTCTTCGGCAAGTTCTTTTGTTTCAAAGTATATTCCATCAGGGAAAACCCTTAGTTCTTTGTCATGAAGAGCTGATGAGTCAGTTGAGTGAATTAATGTTTCATCATATATTGGTGTGATTGGCTCTGTCTCTTCAACCTTTTCTTCAGTATCATCAGGCTTTATCAATTCCGGATTATCCAGAGGAACATCTTCCTCTTTTTCCGGTTTTACAACTCTTTTACTAATGTTTATAGGCTTTGAGAATATTTGAGTTCCGTTTGATTTTGTCGCACCAAGAATTACTGTGTAGTTTTCGGAATTCTTAAGACTATCGACAGTTTGATTAATTGAATTAGTGTTTTGTGGTAATGTTATAACCGAAATCTCTGAATTATCAGTTTTTATTATGATATAATATTCCTTTGCACCTGAAATAGTTTGAAAGCTTGCCTTTATATTTCCGTCAAAAATCAGATTTTTATCAATAGTTTTAAATTTTGGAATTGTATGTATGGTTGTATTTTGGATAAATTTTCTATAAACTCTGTCAAGCATACAAATTGCTTGTTCTTTTGAAGCATTATCAAGAGGATTTGTTTCTTTCAAGTCATTTCCTGTGATAATTCCATAATCACATATTGCTGCCATATCAGCCAATGCCCAGGCTGCAGTTTTTTCGTGGTCAGTATAATTTGTGATATAAGACTCTATCTGACCTTCATATTTGTTATATTCATATGTAATAAGTGAAAGTGTTCTTGATAGCATAACTGCCATTTCCTGACGGGTTATAGGGTTTTCTGCACCAAATAATCTTTCGCCTTTTCCACTGACAATGCCTACCTTATATGCTTCTAAAACTGCGTTATTATTTGTGTCATCAAAAACATCAATATCGTTTTCTGTCAACACAACTCTTTTGTCGCATTTATAGATATTCATAAGCATTTGACAAAATTCTTCTCTTGTAATATTTTCTTTTATGTTGCTGCCGACAACATCCAAAGTTAATACTCCGTATGAACTCATATTGTTGAAGCTTTCCTCTGCCCAATCGCTTAAATCAGAAGCATAGGCATTTATGCCAAAGCATAAAATAAGAGAAATTGCTGATATTATTTTTTTCATATATGATACTCCTTTTTCTTAGGCATATTCAAAAAAAGATTATCATAATGGCTATCAAAAGTCAATAAAATACGACAAAATGTAACATTTAAAAACAAATATTCACATTTTGTTAATAAAAAAAACCATTCTTATTTACTTTTTCTTAATACCAGAGTAAAAAAGCTGTAGTATCATAGTGATATAAAATACGAAAAAACAGGAGAAATTAATATGAAAAGGTTTCCTCATACTGAAACGACAGATATGATTGTTTATATCGAAAAGCCTAAGAAAAAACTGAATGTGCTTTTTGTTGCCTGCATATGCTCTGCGTTGATTTCAAGTATTGTGACAGCTAGTGTTATTGGAGTAGGTGCGTGGATATATTCCAGTAATAACAATAATGATATTATATATTCTTCAAATGATATAACCAATTTGTCAACATCAAACAATAATCAAAGTGAACTTTCCATACCGGAAATTGCTAAAAGTGTTGGTCCAAGCTGTGTTGGCGTTGTTAACAAAACCAAGGTACAACCAAGGAGGTTTTATGACCCATTTTCAAGAAGATATTATTATACAAGCGACCCTAATACTGATACTTTAGTTGAGCAGGGAAGTGGTTCGGGAATAATAATAAGTGCAGACGGATATATAGTTACTAATGAGCATGTTGTAAAAGACGCGTCAGAAATTTCTGTCATTTTAAACACAGGGGAAGAATATAAAGCA
The DNA here is from genome assembly GCA_017521775.1 of Clostridia bacterium. Classification (GTDB taxonomy): domain Bacteria; phylum Bacillota; class Clostridia; order UBA1381; family UBA1381; genus RGIG1988. The sequence goes on from JAFXBO010000138.1 coordinate 1,874, forward strand.
ACGCTTGTTGGTGCTGATGAAAAATCTGATCTGGCAGTTTTAAAAATTGATAAGGATAACCTTGTTCCTGCTAATTTAGGTAACTCTGATGATATTGAGGTAGGAGAGCTTGTTGTTGCAATAGGAAATCCATTGGGACAGGAATTGTTTGGAACTGTTACTGACGGAATTGTGAGTGCAGTGAACAGAACTATGACAGTTGATAATAAATCATATAATCTTATTCAGACAAATGCAGCAATTAATCCCGGAAATTCGGGAGGTGCGCTTGTTGACAGATTTGGAAATGTTATTGGAATTAATACAATAAAATTATCAAATACAGAGGTCGAGGGGATTGGATTTGCCATTGCGATTTCGGAAGCAAAACCGATTATTGCAGATTTAATGAACAACGGATATGTTTCGGGTAGACCGTTAGTTGGCATAATAGTTACTGAAAACAAAAACGGATTGTCAGTTTCTAGTATTTTAGAGGACAGTGGAGCACAAAATGCAGGAATTCAAGTCGGAGACCTGATTGTGAAAGCAGATGGTGCGGCAATCAACACATCAAAAAAACTTAATGAAATAAGAGATAAAAAAGCTCCTGGGGAGAGTATAGTATTTACTGTTATAAGAAACGGTGAGCTTTCGGATATAGAGGTTATATTAGGAGAGGATATTCCATCAAGGTGATGGAATATCCTCTTTTTTTTATTCATCTTTCCAACCAATATATTTTGCCTCAAGCCTGTAAATCGGCATACCCTGTTCTGCAAAACGGGTTTCATATTCTGTCATAACATTTCCCTCAAATTTTGAGTTATGCAAATCAAGGGTGATGTTCTGGAGTTTGAAATTTTCCTGCGTAAAGGAATTTAATGAAAATTCAAATAATGCTTTATTATCTGTCTTAAAGCAGATTAGATTACCCTCTTTTAAGAGTTTTTTGTAAATATCCAAAAAGTTCTTGTGTGTTAATCGTCTTTTTGCCTGCTTGTTCTTTTTCCATGGATCAGAGAAGTTAAGGTATATTTGCTTAACTTCATCATATTCAAAATATTCACAAAGTTTCATTGCATCAGCAATAATAAATCTCACATTCTCGACTTCTTGTGCAGTGGCTTTTTCCAAAGCAATAACCAAAACATCAGGAACGACATCAATAGCAATATAATTTATATCAGGGTGTTCTTTTGCCATATTGCAGACAAATTGACCTTTTCCGCATCCTATTTCAATATGGATAGGATTGGAATTTCCGAAGATTTCGTTCCATTTGCCGATATAATCTTCAGGGTTTTTAATCCAAAGCGAAGAACACTTTTCAAGTCTTTCATCGCAATGTTTTTTCTTTCGCATTCTCATATTATTTTCTCCAATTATATTTTTAGTTGTGATTTAACATCTGTTAGCATATCAAGAACAAAATTTTCTGCCTTATCAAAGCTTTCCTGTGATGAAGAAAGGTATAGCTTGATTTTTGGCTCTGTTCCTGATGGTCTTATAATTAGTTGCGACTTTTCATCAGACAAATTAAACTTAATAACATCTGATTTTGGAAGTCCCTTTAATTCTTCTTTTTTACCATCAGCATATGAAATTATCTGACTGTTATAATCAGTAGTTTTAACAATATCCATACCACATATTTTGGACATTGGTGCAACTCTTAAATTCTTCATAAGCTCTGCCATTTTTTCCATTCCGTCCTTACCTGGCATAACAACAGAAACAGTCTTTTCATAGAAATAGCCGTATCTTTCATATACGTCAAGAAGTGCTTCATATAAAGACATATTTTTTGTTTTGTAATACGCTGCCATTTCTGCAATCATCATAGTTGCAACAACGCCATCCTTATCTCTTGCATGAGTTCCGATAAGATATCCATAGCTTTCTTCAAAGCCTAATACATATGTGTGTGAGTTTGTTTTTACAAACTCTGTCATCTTTTCACCGATATATTTAAAGCCTGTTAAAACATTCATAATTTCAACATTATAAGCTTTTGCAATTTCTGCTGCAAGCTCAGTTGTGACAATGGTCTTTATTATAACAGAATCATCAGAAAGTGTATTATTTTTTTTCTTCTGAGAAAGGATATATTCACATAAAAGCGCACCTGTCTGATTTCCTGTCAATGTTTGATATTCTCCGTTAGCATCTCTTACAACGATACCAACTCTGTCACAATCAGGGTCTGTTCCAATAATGATATCAACATCATTTTCCTTTGCCATTTTAATAGCAATCTCAAAACCCTCTTTATCTTCAGGGTTTGGTGATTTGACTGTTGGGAAGTCTCCGTCCTCGGTATCCTGCTCTTTTACAACAAGCACATTTTTAAAGCCGATTTCTTTTAAAATTGCTTTTACAGGACGACTGCCTGTACCATGAAATGGTGTGTATATAAGCTTAAATGTATCAGAAACTTCTTTTATAACATCGGGATTTATCTGTTGAGTTTTAATTACATCAAGAAACTTTCTGTTAAGTTCAGGTCCTACAATTTCAACAAGTCCTTTTGACATAGCTTCCTCTAATGAAATGAAATTTACATCATCAAACACATCGCATTTATTTATAGCATTAATAACAACATCTGCAGCCTGAGGTGGAAGTTGTCCACCGTCTGAGCCATAAACTTTGTAACCATTGTATTCCTTTGGATTGTGGCTTGCAGTTATAACAACCCCCAAAGCACACTTTAGAGTTCTTATTCCAAAAGAAACCTCAGGAACTGAGTGTGCAGTGTCAAAAAGATAAGCTTTTATTTCGTGAGCTGCAAGAACCTTTGCAGTTTCCTCTGCGAAAACTCTTGAGAAATTTCTTGTGTCATAGCCAATTAAAACGCCTGATTTTTTAGCATCGTCTCCAAGGTCGCACACTCTTTTTGCAATGCCCATTGTTGCACGACGGACATTGTAAATATTCATTCTGTTTGTGCCTGCACCAAGTATTCCTCTCATTCCTGCAGTACCAAATTCTAATTCTTTGTAGAAGCATTCTTCAATTTTTTTCTCGTCATTTTTTATTGACATCAGTTCATTTCTTGTGTTTTCGTCAATCACAGATGAATTGAGCCATCTTTCGTAGGTTGATTTGTAGTTATCCATAATCTTCCTCCAATTTGATATGATATTATATTATACACTTATTTTAACAAAAATTCAACTAAAATAATGAAAAAATAAATATTAGACAAAAAAGGCAAGATAGTTATAAAAAAATTTGTTAAATAGAAAGAAATGAAAATAATTGACAGTAATCACCATTTATGATAAAATAGAAAAAATGGGTGGTTGCGAATAATTATAAATAATTATACACAATAATGAATAATTATAACTATTCGCATTTTTCTCGTACGACTTTAGAAAGGTGTGGAGATTATGAAGGCACAGTTAGTTTTGGAAAATGGAAAAAGATTTTCCGGAGAGCTTTTCGGAGATGTAAAAAATATTTCAGGGGAGATTGTCTTTTCAACAGAGATGATAGGATATCAGGATGTTCTGATTGATGAAAAATATACGGGGAAGATTGTTGTTATGACATTTCCTTTAATCGGAAACTATGGAATTAATCATGATGATATAGGGGCAAATAATGTGACTCCGGTTGCAATGGTAGTGAGAGAAAAATGCGATTTTCCATCAAATTTCAGAATGGAAATGACATTAGAGGATTTCTTTAAGGCAAAAGGAATTGTCGGAATTTCGGGAATTGACACAAGGGCCTTGACAAAACAATTAAGAGATAATAAAAATATGAGAGCTTATATAATTGAAGGCGAGCCTACCGATGAAGAGGTAAAAGCATTTTGTAACACTAAGGAGGTAAAGTGATATGCCATTGGATAAATCAATCAAAAAGGTTCTTGTAATAGGTTCAGGTCCGATTGTAATCGGTCAGGCTGCAGAGTTTGACTATTCAGGTACTCAGGCCTGTGCTGCGATTAAAGAAGAGGGCGTTGAGGTTGTTTTGGTAAACTCAAACCCTGCGACAATTATGACCGACAGAGGTATGGCAGATAAAACATATATTGAGCCATTGACAATAGAATACCTTGAAGAGATAATTAAAAAGGAAAAACCGGATTCTGTTATAGCAGGAATGGGTGGTCAGACGGGACTTAATATGACCTGTGAATTGTATGACAGAGGAATTTTGGATAAATATAATGTAAAAGTTATCGGTACATCAATTGAAGCTATAAAAGAGGGAGAAGACAGAGACAGCTTTAAGAGATTGATGGAGAGAACAAACCAACCTGTTGCACCGAGTGAGATTGTGACAGATGTTGAAAATGGTTTGAAATTTGCTCAAAAAATAGGATATCCTGTGATTGTCCGTCCTGCATATACCCTTGGAGGAACAGGTGGCGGAATTGCAGAAAATGAAGCTCAGCTCGTTGAAATATTATCACAAGGATTACATCTTTCCAGAGTTGGACAGGTTCTTTTGGAAAAGTCAATTAAGGGTTGGAAAGAAATTGAATTTGAAGTTATAAGAGACGCAAGCGGAAACTGCATCACAGTATGTTCAATGGAAAATGTTGACCCTGTCGGTGTTCATACAGGTGACTCAATAGTTGTTGCTCCTGCAGTGACTTTGGGACCTAAGGAATATAATATGTTAAGACAGGCAGCTTTGGATATAATTTCTGCCATTGAAATTAAGGGTGGATGTAATGTTCAGTTTGCTCTTGACCCTGAAAGCTTTAACTATGCAGTTATAGAAATCAACCCAAGAGTAAGCCGTTCTTCTGCATTGGCATCAAAAGCAACAGGTTATCCTATAGCAAAGGTTAATGCAAAAATTGCTTTGGGATATAACCTTGATGAAATCAAAAATGCAGTGACAGGCTCTACCTATGCAATCAGTGAGCCTACAATAGACTATGTTGTAACAAAAATACCAAAATGGCCTTTTGACAAATTCTTTAATGCAAAGAGAAATCTTGGTACAAAGATGATGGCAACAGGAGAAGTTATGGCTATCGGAAGCAGTTTTGAAGCATCCTTATTAAAAGGTGTCAGGTCACTTGAAATAGGTCAGTTCACTTTGGAGAGAGAAAGCTCAAAAAATCGTTCTC
>JAFXBO010000139.1 GCA_017521775.1 Clostridia bacterium
CCGGGGCAGTTTATTATTCTTCGTTCAGATGATGACGCAGAAAGAATTCCTTTAACTGTTGCAGGTTGTAACGAAAAAGAGGGGACAGTAAAAATAATTTTTCAGCTTGTTGGTGCTGGAACAATGCGTCTTGGTGCCAAAAATGAAGGAGATTATATTTCTGATTTTGTCGGTCCTTTGGGAGTTGCAACTCATACAGACGGAATAAAAAATGTTTGTATTGTCGGTGGTGGCGTTGGCTGTGCTATTGCAATGCCTGTTGCCGAAGAATTTCATCGACTCGGTGCCGAAGTAACAAGTATTATCGGCTTTAGAAATAAAGATTTACTAATTTTGGAAGATGAATTTTCAAAATGTAGCGACAATTTAACTATTGTAACCGACGACGGAAGCTATGGCGAAAAAGGTAATGTCACAATGCCTTTGGAAAAAATGCTTTCAGGTGGTGCTAAATTTGATAGAATTATTGCAATAGGTCCACTTATTATGATGAAATATGTAGTTGAAACTGCAAAGAAATTTAATGTCCCTGTCACAGTCTCTATGAATCCGATTATGATTGACGGAACAGGTATGTGTGGAGGATGCCGTTTGACACTTAACAAGGATGGCAAGAAAATAACAAAATTTGCCTGCATTGATGGTCCTGATTTTGACGGATATGAGGTCGACTTTGACGATGCAATGGCAAGAGGAACTATGTATCGTGATTTTGAACGCCACGCATATGAAGAAACTTGTAATTTATTAAACAGAGGTGAGAATTAAAATGCCTATCGATCCAAAAAGAAATGAAATGCCAACTCAAGAACCCCAGATAAGAGCAAAAAACTTTTCCGAGGTTTCATTGGGATATACAGAGGAGTTGGCTGTTTTAGAAGCAAACAGATGTTTAAATTGTAAAAATGCACCTTGTGTTAACGGTTGTCCAGTAAGCATTAATATTCCTCAGTTTATTTCATATATTAAGGAAAAAGATTTTGAGGGTGCATATTTGGAAATCTCAAAATCATCAGCTCTTCCTGCAGTTTGTGGAAGAGTTTGTCCACAGGAATTGCAATGCGAAAATAAATGTACTCTTGGAATTAAGTTTGAGCCTGTTGCAATAGGCAGACTTGAAAGATTTGTTGCAGACTGGCATAATGAAAATACCACAAAAGCGCCTGAAAAACCAAATTCAAACGGTCACAAGGTTTGTGTTGTCGGCTCAGGACCTTCAGGGTTAACCTGTGCAGGAGATTTGGCACGTAAAGGTTATGAAGTCACAATTTACGAAGCATTGCATACTGCAGGCGGAGTTTTGGTTTATGGTATTCCTGAATTCAGACTCCCAAAAAGCATTGTTGCAAAGGAAATAGACTCTCTTAAGGCTTTGGGTGTCAATATTGAAACTAATGTTGTAATAGGAAAAACTTTGACAGTTGATGAACTGTTGGAAATGGGATATGAGGCAGTTTATATTGCATCAGGTGCAGGACTACCTAACTTTATGAATATTCCCGGTGAATCCCTAAAGGGTGTATACTCTGCCAACGAATTCTTAACAAGAAGTAATCTTATGAAATCCTATCAGGATAACCCCACAACACCTATTATGAAGGGTGGCAAGGTTGCAGTTGTCGGTGGTGGAAATGTTGCGATGGACGCTGCAAGAACTGCTTTGAGATTGGGTGCCGAAAAGGTTTATGTTGTTTATCGTCGTTCAATGGATGAGCTTCCTGCCAGAAAAGAAGAGGTTGAACACGCAATCGAGGAAGGAATTGAATTTAAGCTATTAAACAATCCTGTTGAAATCTTAGGATATAATAACCCTGATGACCCAAAGGACTCTAAAAATGGTTTTGTGTCAGGTATGAAATGTATTAAAATGGAATTGGGAGAGCCTGATGAACGAGGCAGAAGAAGACCTGTTGAGGTAGCAGGCAGTGAATTTGTGTTAGATGTTGACACTGTTATAATCTCAATCGGAACATCTCCAAATCCTCTTATAACAAGCACAACCGATGGACTTGAGGTCACAAAAAAAGGTGGCATCGTCACAGACGAAGAAACAGGAAAAACAACCCGTCCGTTAGTTTATGCAGGCGGTGACGCTGTTACAGGTGCTGCGACAGTTATTTCTGCGATGGGTGCAGGAAAAACTGCTGCAAAAGCAATTGATGAAATGTTGTCAAAATAAAAAAGTTCGGAGTGGATAATCACTCCGAACTTTTATTAATTTTCTGTCTGTTCATTAATATGAATTAATACCTGTTCGATTATATTTTCAATATGTTCATCACCAAGTGCATAGAAAGTGTTTTTCCCGTCACGCCTTGAACGGACAAGCCTTGCCTCTTTCAAAACCTTTAGTTGATGGCTTATTGCAGACTGGCTCATTTTCAACGAATCACAAATCTCTGCCACACATTTTTCCGAACTGAACAACACCCATAGAATTCTCATTCTTGTAGGGTCTCCGAAAATCTTAAATACATTTGATAAATCATTTATAATCTCAGTTGTGGGAAGCTCATTTTTGAGCATATTAATTATATTTTTGTTATATTTGCAATGCTCACATTGATTATTACATTCCATTTTAAATTCCTCTCATCTTTTATCTGAAATATAAATCTCTCAATTTTTTTAATGTTGTTCTTTCCAATCTTGAAACATACATCTGAGAAACACCCCATTGTGCTGCAATTTCTGATTGTGTTTCTTCGTTATAGTATCTTTTATTAATAAGCTCAAGCTCCTTTTCGTTAAGCTTTTTTAAAGACTTATTCAAGAAGTCCTTATCCTCAATCAACAGATATCCCGAATCCTCTTTACCAAGGAAATTTGATAAACTCATTTCTCCGTCGGCAAAAGCCTCATATTCAAGGGATTTTATAAACCCTGCCCCTCCGGCTTTTTCTGCTTTTTCTAAGTCTTTTTCGGAAAGATTTAGAATTCTTGCCAGTTCCTGATGGGAAACCTCATTATTTTCAGCCGAGCGTTTAATTCTCTCTGCTTTATAAAAGATTTCATAAAGTGGTCTTGGAATTTTTATAAAATTACCTTTATCGCGAAAATATCTTCTTATTTCTCCTAAAACAGTAGGCGTTGCAAAGGTTGCAAACATAACACCCCTGTCAGGGTCAAATCGCTCAACTGCGTATAGAATTCCAAGCGATGCAACCTGAAAAATATCGTCATAATCAATTCCACGATTGATAAATTTCTTTGAAAGTATCTTGGCTATATAAAGATATTTTTCAACTATTTCATCACGAAGCTTAGTATCCCCTGTTTCTTTATATTTCTTAAAAAGAGAATATTCCCTTTCCTTTTCACAGGTCATATCAGTTGTTTTCAAGAGTTTTCATAGTCGGGAATAATAAAACATCACGAATTGCAGCTGAATCTGTGAAAAGCATACACATTCTGTCGATACCATATCCAATACCGCCTGTTGGTGCCATACCAATCTCCAAAGCTCTCATAAAGTCTTCATCTGTTGTGTTTGCTTCATCGTCACCCAATGCGAGTAAAGCCTCCTGAGCCTTAAATCTTTCTCTTTGGTCTATTGGGTCATTAAGCTCCGAATATGCATTAGCCATTTCCCAACCATTCATAAAGAACTCAAATCTTTCAACATAATCAGGATTTTCAGGCTTTTTCTTTGTCAAAGGTGAAATTTCAACAGGGTGGTCCATAACAAATGTAGGTTGTAATAAATGCTCTTCGACAAATTCCTCAAAGAACAGGTTAAGAATGTCACCCTTTGTGTGATGTGCTTCATATTCAACGTGGTGCTCATCAGCAATCTTTTTAGCCTCTTCAGTTGAGTTTATTTCATTAAAATCAACACCTGAATACTTTTTAACTGCATCAAGCATTGTAATTCTTTCAAATGGCTTACCCAAATCCATTTCGATACCGTTATAAACAATTTTGGTTGTTCCCAAAACCTCATTTGCAACATGACGGAAAAGATTTTCAGTTAAATCCATCATACCGTGATAATCTGTGTATGCCTGATATAATTCCATCAATGTGAATTCAGGGTTATGTCTTGTATCAAGGCACTCATTTCTGAAAACTCTGCCAATTTCATAAACCTTTTCCAATCCACCGACAATAAGTCTCTTTAAATATAGCTCCAATGAAATTCTTAGCTTAAAATCTTCATCCAAAGCATTAAAATGTGTTTCAAAAGGACGTGCTGCTGCACCACCTGCATTTGCAACAAGCACAGGTGTTTCAACCTCTAAAAATCCTAAAGAATCCAGATATCTTCTGATTGAAGAAAGAATTTGTGAACGCTTGATAAAGGTATCCTTAACTTCCCTGTTCATTATTAAATCAACATATCTTTGGCGATATCTCATATCTGTATCCACAAGACCATGGAACTTTTCAGGAAGAGGAATAAGTGACTTTGATAATAAAGTAATTTCACTTACTCTAACAGATATTTCACCTGTCTGAGTTGTGAACACTTCACCCTTTGCTCCGATTATATCACCAATATCAAGCTTTTTAAATCTTGCATATTCTTCTTCGCCCAAAATATCGTTTTTAACAAAAAGCTGAACCTGACCTTCTCTGTCTGCGATATGAACAAAACCAACCTTACCCATACCTCTTTTTGACATAATTCTTCCTGCCACAGAAACAACTTGTCCGTCAAGAGGAGAAATTTTTGCGATAATCTCTTTTTCTTCGCCTCTTGCAACAACTGTACGTTCCTCTTCTTTAGCACCCTCGGAAATATCCTTTGATGTATGAGTTCTGTCATATTTTGTAATTTTAAAAGGGTCTTTTCCTGCCTCTTGTAATTCCTTTAGCTTATCTCTTCTCACCTGCAAAAGCTGTGATAATTGCACTTCATTGTTTTCCATCATTCGTTATCCTTTCCGTACATTATTCAACAGGAATTTCTACCCCTGCCTGTTTATATTGTAATCCTATGCTAACCCCATCATTTTCAGGGAACATAACTACTCTTAATTCAGTATCATCTAAAAGCCAACCTGTTCTAAACTGTAATTTTCCTGCTTTAACAAGCTCTAATTGTATCGCCTTATCTTCAGTTTCATCCTCAGGGTTTGAATACACAAGATTTGCAATTCCCGGTTCGCCAAACCTACTTCTTAAAGACTCAACCAACTCCATATAATCATCAACGGTGATTGGTTCGTCAGACTTGTTTTGTGAAATAAAGAAAATGCCCTGAACAAGCTTTCCATCCTTAAAGGTATATTCTGCATCAGCAGGGAAGCCCTCTTCTCTTAGTCTTGTATAATACATCTTATTTTCACTTGGTTCTCTGTATCCTGTACCCTGAGCATAAGAAACCTCATCCTTTGTCATTCCCCATTTCAAATTTCTGAAATCTGCTTCCTCAGGGGAAAGAGTCTTCTTTGTATCATCAATAACCAATCCTGTGTTAAATGAATCGTCAATGTTAACAACATAATCACTTTGTTGTTCCTCAGGAATATCCATAGAGCCATCGCTGACTTGGACCTCTTGTGCTGTTTGTCCACACGAGCAAAGCAATAGCACATTAATTGCCAATATTAGAGTAAAAAAATTTTTTTTCATAGTATCTTCCTTCCTAACCAAATCACTACTCTAAATTATATCGCATTATACCCAAAAAATCAATAGGATATAGCAATTTAATCTAAACTGTTGCCTCTTCTTTTGAAAATTCCTCTTTTTTTATTTCTTCGATTTCTATTTCCTCTGTTTTTTGCATATTTTCAAAAGCAATTGCCATCATCAGCTTAATTCTGTTCAGTTGATTAACCTCACTTGCCCCAGGGTCATAGTCAATAGGAACGATATTAGCCTTAGGGTGTCTGCGTCTTATTTCCTTAATCATACCCTTTCCTGTCACATGGTTGGGTAAGCACGCAAATGGCTGCACACAGATAATATTAGAAACGTCTGATTCAATAAGTTCAATCATTTCTCCTGTCAAGAACCAACCCTCTCCACAGCAATGACCTAATTGCAAAATCTCCTCTGCACCTCTTGCAACTGCCTTAATCGGCTTAGGCGCGAGGTCCTTGAATTTTTTGTTTTTTCTCATTGCCTTAGTCATATGTGAGCGCATTTTTTCCAATGCCCATATTCCCATATTTGAATATATAAGCGATGATGCCTTTGCACCAAGATTTTTATGCTTGAATTTTGTATTATAAAAGCAATACAGCATAAAGTCCAAAAGTCCGGAAACAACTGCTTCTCCACCCTCATCAACAATAACCTGAGTAACATTATTGTTTGCATCAGGATGGAATTTAACCAAAATTTCGCCAACAACTCCTACCTTTGGCTTTTTGGTTTCGTATATCGGAATTCTGTCAAAATCCTCAATTATCCTGTCAATTGTTTTGTTAATTTTTAAAATTTCCTTATCGTCATTGACAATTGATGCATAAATTTTTGCAAGCCAGTCTCTGTAAACCCTTCTTGTTTCTCCCTCGTTAATTTCATAAGGCAGAATTCTATTAAAGCAAGTCATTAATAAATCACCTAAAATACAGCTCTTTATTAAATCAATAATCAAATTCGGAGTTAGTTTAAAGCCTGAATTTGCCTCAAGTCCTGAAATATTAAGACTAATAACCGGAACATCAGGATATCCTGCCTCTTTTAATGCCTTTCTTATAAACGCTATATAATTGGTTGCTCTGCATCCACCGCCTGTCTGAGTTATCATAACAGATGTGTTTTGTGGGTCACACTTACCTGATACAAACGCATTTACAAGCTGACCTGTGACGATTATTGATGGATAGCAAGCATCATTATTCACGCTCTTTAGTCCCATTTCAATATCTTCTGATGTAACCTTTTCCAAAAGAATAGCATTATATCCGTTATTATTTAAGACTGCCTCAAAAAGCTTAAAATGAACAGGACTCATCTGCGGGAAGATGATTGTGTGTTGCTTTTTCTCGGTTTTGGTAAATGGAACTCTTGTGATAGTGTAATCACAAAGCTTTTGTGGAATAAAATGATTTACCTTTCTTTCCTTAACTGCAGCCTTTAGTGAGCGTACTCTTATCTTTACAGTTCCAAGATTAGAAACTTCATCAATTTTTAGTGAAGTATAAATTCTCTCGTGAGACTCTAAAATTTCCTGAACCTGATCTGTTGTAACAGCATCCAGTCCGCAACCAAATGAGTTAAGTTGAATAAGCTCTAACCTTTGATTTTTTATAACCTCGGCTGCTGACTCATAAAGTCTTGTGTGATAAGCCCATTGGTCAACAACTCTTATATCTCTTTTGAGGTTTCCTAAATGAGCAATTGAGTCCTCTGTAAGAACTGCAAACCCAAGAGATATTATCATTTCAGGAATTCCGTGGTTTATTTCAGGGTCAATGTGATATGGTCTGCCTGCTAAAACAATTCCCCTCTCATCATTTTCATCAAGCCATCTTAAGACCTCTTCACCTTTTTTTCTTATATCATTTTTAAAATTCGCAAGCTCACAAAAAGCCTTGTCGCAGGCTCTTTCGATTTCTGCCTTGCTTATATCAGAAAATACCTTTTCAAGCTGCTTTTTACAGGACGAAATATCATTTAAATTCATAAACGGATATAGGAATTCTACTCCATCAGCTTTCAGCTGGTCCATATTGTTATGTATAACCTCAGGATATGATGTTACCATCGGACAGTTAAAGTGGTTTCCTGCGTCCTCATACTCCATCTGCTCATATGCAATACAAGGATAGAATATCTTTTTCACTCCGTCATCTAAAAGTGCCTTGATGTGTCCATGCACCATTTTTGCAGGATAACAAGCTGACTCGGACGGAATTGATTCAATTCCCTTTTCATATATTTCGTGAGTGCTGTCAGGCGATACCCTGACCGAAAAACCAAGCTCTGTGAAGAATGTAAACCAAAGAGGATAATTTTCATACATATTAAGAACTCTCGGCAAGCCTATAACACCTCTTGGTGCATCCTTTTCCTCTAAAGGCTGATACCCAAAGGCTCTTTGATATTTATACTGATACAGATTAGGCAATTGTTTAGTGTTGTTAATTTTTCCTGCTCCCTTTTCACATCTGTTTCCTGAAATATATCTGCTTCCATCAGAAAACTTTGTCACAGTAAGTCGGCAGGCATTGGAACAGCCTTTGCATCTCATTGTAGTGTTTTCATAATCAAAGCTTGAAAGCTCTTCCTTTGTCGGAAGCTTTAATTCATCGCCATTATATCTTTCCTTTGCAATCAGGCTACATCCAAAAGCACCCATTAGCCCCGCAATTTCAGGTCTTATAACCTTTCTGTTTAAAATCTGCTCAAATGCTCTTAAAATGGAATCATTTAAAAATGTTCCACCCTGAACAACTATTTTATCACCCAATAACGAAGGGTCACGAAGCTTTATAACCTTATAGAGTGCATTTCTCACAACAGAATATGAAAGCCCTGCACTGATATCACCAACAGTTGCACCTTCCTTTTGTGCCTGCTTAACTCTTGAATTCATAAATACTGTGCAACGGGTTCCAAGGTCAACCGGATTTTTAGCCTTTAGAGCTTCCTCGGCAAAGTCTTCTGTTGAATATCCTAAAGATTCAGCAAAGGTCTGAATAAATGAGCCACATCCTGAAGAACAGGCTTCGTTTAGCATAATTGAATCAATTACGCCATTTTTTATCTTCATACATTTCATATCCTGACCACCGATATCAATTATGAAATCAACACCTGGACGGAAAAACTCTGCTGCCTTGTAGTGAGCAATAGTTTCAATTTCACCAACAGGAATTCTGAAAGCAGCTTTTAAAAGATGCTCTCCATAGCCTGTTACAGCTGCATTTGCGATATATGCACCATCAGGAATCTGGGAATAAATCTCTTCAAGTATTTTTACTGCACAGCTTATCGGACTTCCCTGATTTTTTGAATAATGTGTATATAAAACCTTTTTATCTTCATCAATAAGAACAGATTTGATTGTGGTTGAGCCAACATCAAGCCCCAAGAACAGCTTTCCTGTTGCTTTATATATATCCCCACGCTCCACCTTTGCCTTTTCATGCCTTTTGTCAAAAGCCATTTTTTCCTCTTGAGTTCTGAAAAGAGGAGGCATTCTTGTGACCTCTGACTCAACAGCAGGTGCATTTTCCAGCCTTTCGATCATCTCATTTATTGTTGTTTCTTCGCCGTTTGCAAATAGTGATGCACCCTTTGACACAAATACTTGTGCATC
>JAFXBO010000017.1 GCA_017521775.1 Clostridia bacterium
GCTATAGTCCACCATATACTCACAAGAGAAACAGTAAAAATTCTCTTTTTAAATAAAAGAGCAATAAGATATGTCAATAATATTAAATAAGAATTATAAACAAAATAAAAAGGATGCTTCAAAAAGTACAAAATGCCACCAATTAATGACAGTCTGGCTGCACATTCAATTATAAAATTCAATACAAAAGATAACACAACGCATAACTCTACATAATGCTCATTTATGATTTTTCTTAAAAATTCAGACTTGAATTTCATAAATTTCATCCTTTCGTAATTTTTGATATAATGAAAAGTAACTGTCGATATTATAAAAATACCGACAGTACTTTATTAATTAATTCAGATTTTTTGAATCCAATTAAACTCATCTTTAATTCTTCCACATTGAATACCTGTGATAGTATCATAAAGCATTTGAGATGTTTCTCCAATACCACCATCACCAACGGTGATTTTCTTTCCATTCCATTCAAATGTTCCAATAGGGGATATAACAGCTGCTGTTCCTGTTCCGAAAGCTTCTTTCAAAAGTCCTTTTTCGTGAGCATCGTAAACTTCCTGAATTGATAGTCTTCTTTCAGAAACCTTGTATCCCTTGCTCTTTAATAGTTCGATAACAGACATTCTTGTTATACCTGATAAGATACTTCCTGATAATTCAGGAGTAATTACTTCGTCGCCGATAATGAAAAATACATTCATTGTTCCAACTTCTTCAATATATTTTCTCTCGACACCGTCTAACCATAAAACTTGAGTGTATCCAATTTTTTCTGCTTCATCCTGAGCCTTTAGTGATGCTGCATAGTTACCTGCAGTCTTTGTGAAGCCCATACCGCCTTTAACAGCTCTTACATAGTTTTGTTCAACATATATATCAACAGGGTTTAATCCTTGTGGATAGTAATTTCCAACAGGTGAAAGAATAACAACAAACATAAGATGTTTAGCAGGGTGAACTCCTACATGAGGGTCAATCGCAAAAATAAAAGGTCTTATGTATAATGAAGTTCCTGGTTGTGTCGGAATCCATTCTTGGTCAACCTCAACAAGCTTTTTAATAGCTTCAACACAGAAATCTTCATCAATTAGAGGAATACATAAACGCTCATTAGAAACATTTAGTCTTGCCATATTCTTTTCAGGTCTGAAAAGCTGAATTCCACCATCAACAGTCTTATACGCTTTCATTCCTTCGAAAACCTCTTGACCATAGTGTAGGCACATTGCTGCAGGGTCAAGCTGTATTGGAGCATAAGGAACGATTCTTGCATCGTGCCAGCCCTGTCCTTCATCATAGTTCATTATGAACATGTGGTCTGTATAATATTTACCAAAGCCAAGTGTAGATTGGTCTGTAGGCTTTTGCTTTGGAGCAGTGTTTTTTGTGATTTTAATTTCCATTTTATAACATCCCTTTCAAAATATTTAATTCATCATTTTAATTCTAGTAAAAAAGAAATATAATGTAAATAAGTTTAGTTTATTTTTATCAAATAGAACAAAAATTTTAAAAATAAACCAAGAAAACTATATGATTTTAAAGTGTACCAAACAATCTGTCGCCAGCATCGCCAAGGCCCGGTACAATATAACCGTTTTCGTTTAAGCTTTCATCTAATGCTCCACAGAAAATTTCAACATCAGGGTGAGCTTCTCTTAATGTTTTAATGCCTTCAGGAGCTGCGATGATGCAGACAAATTTAATGTTCTTAGCACCACGGTTTTTAATAAAATTAATAGCAGCAACTGCACTTCCACCTGTAGCAAGCATTGGGTCAAGCACCAAAACCTGTCTTTCGGAAATATCGGTAGGGAGCTTGCAGTAGTATTCAACAGGCTCTAAAGTTTCTTCATTTCTGTAAAGTCCTATATGTCCTATTTTTGATGCAGGTATTAAATCCATAATAGCATCAACCATACCCAAACCTGCTCTTAATATAGGAACAAGTGCAACCTGTCTCTCTATTCTTTTACCAACAGTTTTTCTGATAGGTGTTTCCACATCATAATCCTCTAATTTTAGGTCCTTGGTTGCCTCATATCCAATCAATAGAGCAACCTCGTGAGCACATTCACGAAAATCCTTGACTGATGTGTTTTTATCACGCATAATTGACAGCTTATGTGTGATAAGTGGATGTGACATTATATTTACCATATTATCCATAACAAAATCTCCTTTTCTCTCGTAATTATGAGATTAATTTACTCATTATATTATACACCTTTTATTTTGTTTTGTCTATTATTTTTGAGAAAAATCCACTGTAATTTTTATTACAGTGGATTTTTTTAATCAAGAAACAATACTATTTCACCTTTTTTTAATGTTTCCTTAACGTCGATTACTCGTTGATTGGAGCTTCCTCTGAATTTCAAACTTATATTTTTTAAATCAATTTTAAATTCTCCATCAACCAAGACATCGATTAATGATAATATTTCATCAGTATATTCGCATTTTGCACGGGAACTACCTGTTAACTCTTCAAATGTATATCCTGAATATGCCCATATTGTTTTTTTGGGGTATATATTTTTAATTCTTTTTAGAAAGGGGAGAAGCGTTTCCTGGTTTTCAGGCTCAAAAGGTTCTCCTCCCAAAAGAGTTA
>JAFXBO010000140.1 GCA_017521775.1 Clostridia bacterium
ATTATTTTGATGATATTTACGAATGCGCAGTTAAATTAATCAAGATGGGAAAAGCATTTGTTGATGATTTGACTGCTGATGAAATAAGAGAATACAGAGGAACATTGACCGAGCCTGGTAAGGAAAGTCCCTATAAAAACAGAAGTATAGAAGAAAACCTTGATTTATTTGAAAGAATGACAAAGGGCGAATTTGGAAATGGTGAAAAGGTTTTAAGGGCTAAAATTGATATGGCATCTCCTAATTTGAATATGCGTGACCCTGTAATTTATAGAATTCTGCACGCAACACATCACAGAACAGGAGATAAATGGTGTGTATATCCAATGTATGACTTTGCACATCCTATCTCTGACACAATAGAGGGAGTAACACATTCATTATGTTCATTGGAATTTGAAGACCACAGACCCCTTTATGACTGGTTTTTGAAGGAGCTTGGTTTTGAACAGCCATCAAGACAAATTGAATTTGCAAGAATGAATTTAAATTATACTTTGACAAGTAAGAGAAAATGCCTAAAGCTTGTTAATGATGGAATAGTTTCAGGGTGGAACGACCCGAGAATGGGAACTCTTTGTGGTATGAGAAGAAGAGGCTATACTGCTGAAGCTATCAGAGATTTCTGCGACAGAATCGGTGTTGCTAAAGCAAATAGCGTAATTGAATTCAGCTTGTTGGAGGCTTGTGTTCGTGAGGACTTAAATAAGAAAGCACCTCGTGCAATGGCTGTATTAAGACCAATCAAGCTTATAATAGACAACTATCCTGAGGATAAGGTTGAAGAAATTGAGGTTGAGGTTAATCCTGAAGACCCATCAATGGGAACAAGAACAGTTGAATTTTCTAAAGTTTTATATATTGAAGAAGATGACTTTATGGAGGAAGCTCCAAAGAAATATTTTAGACTTTCACCTGGCAGAGAGGTAAGATTAAAGAGTGCATATTATGTTACTGCAACCTCTTGTGTAAAGGATGAAAATGGTAAGGTTGTTGAAGTTCATTGTACTTATGACCCTGAAACAAAGGGTGGAGATTCGCCTGACGGAAGAAAGGTTAAGGGTACAATTCATTGGGTTAGTGCTACTCATGCAGTTGATGCAACCGTAAGACTTTATGACAGATTATTCAATGTTGAAAATCCATCTGATGAAAGTAAGGTTGGAAGCTTTATTGAAAATATTAACCCTCAATCTGTTGAGGTTTTGGAAAATTGTAAAATTGAGTCTAACCTTAAAGATATAAAAGCTGGAGATAAGTTCCAGTTCTTGAGATTGGGATATTTCTGTGTTGATACAGACTCAACAAGTGAAAAGATAATAATTAACAGAACTGTTGCTCTGAAGGATTCATGGGCTAAAGTAAAAAATTGAAGGACTGATACAAAATGATTAATTACGAAAAATTTTATTCTGATAGAGTAAAACCAATGAAAGGCTCAGCTATTCGTGAAATGTTTAAAAGAATGGCTGACCCGAGCATTATTTCTCTTGCAGGTGGAAACCCTGCATCAGAGCTATTTCCGGGAGCAGAGCTTGCAGAAATTGCTAATGATATATTAACAAAAAATCCTGCAGGTGCGCTTCAATATGGAACTACTGATGGCTTGCCTGCTATGAAAGAATGTGCAAGAAAAAGAGCCGAAAAGGTCGGCGCAGTTAATGATGATGACCAAATACTTATAATGACAGGTGCAAATCAGGGAATTGATTTGTTTGCTAAGGCTTTGATTAATAAAGGTGATAAAATCATAGTTGAAAGTCCAAGCTTTATTGGTAGCCTGAACGCTTTCCGTACATATGAATGTGAGTTGGTAGGCGTTAAGGTTGAAAGTGACGGAATGGATGTTTGCAAATTAGAGGAAGCATTAAAAAATAACGATAATGTTAAAATGATTTACACAATTCCTACTTTCCAAAACCCAACAGGAACAACTATGTCATTAGAAAAAAGAAAAAAGGTTATTGAGTTAGCCAATAAATATGATGTGTTGGTGTTAGAAGATAACCCATATGGCGATTTGAGATTTAGTGGGGAAGATTTACCAACACTAAAATCACTTGATACCGAAGGAAGAGTTATCTATGCAGGCTCGTTTTCTAAAATTTTGTCACCTGGTATGAGATTGGGTTACATTATCGGAGCTCCTGCAATTTTAGAGAAAATAGAAATATTAAAGCAGGTAAATGATGTGCATACACCTGTACTAAATCAGATGATGTGTGTTGAATTTATGAATAAATATGACATAGATGAATACATAGAAAAAAACAGAAGATTATACGGTGAAAAGTGTAATGCAATGCTTGATGCTATTGATAAGTATTTTCCAAAGGGAAAGGTTAACTATACAGTTCCACAGGGTGGAATCTTTATGTGGTGTGAATGTCCGGAGCTAAATGACATATCACCACTTGTTGATAAAGCTCTTGAAAAGAAGGTTGCAATAGTTCCTGGCTCGAATTTTGCCATAGACATAAAAGCTCCTTCAAATATGTTCAGACTCAATTTTTCATCAGCAACCATTGATAATATTGTTGAGGGTATAAAGCGTCTTGGTGAGGCTTTAAATGAAGTATTAGATTAAAGGTGGATTATTAAAAATGGATGATAAAAAAATAATTTTTTCTGCAGTACAACCATCAGGAAACATAACACTTGGAAACTATCTTGGTGCTATAAAAAACTGGGTTGATTTGCAAGAGGACTATCATTGTTGTTATTCAATAGTTGATGAACATTCAATAACAGTCAGACAGGAGCCTGCACTTTTAAGAAAAAGAGCATTGGATTTGTTGAAGATATATATTGCCTGTGGAATTAATCCTGAGGAAAATATTTTGTTTATACAATCTCATGTTCCTGCTCACGCCCAGCTTGCGTGGATACTTAATTGCTACACATATATGGGTGAACTTTCAAGAATGACTCAGTTTAAGGATAAGAGTAAAAAGCATGCAGATAATATTAATGCCGGATTATTTACATATCCTGTGTTGATGGCAGCAGATATTCTTTTATATCAGGCAGACTTGGTTCCTGTTGGTAAGGACCAGATGCAGCATATTGAAATTACAAGAGATATTGCAGAAAGATTTAACGGAATATATGGAAATGTATTCAAAATTCCTGAGGGCTTTATGCCAAAAGCAGGCGCAAAAATTATGAGTTTGCAGGAGCCTACAAAGAAGATGTCAAAATCTGATGAAAATGAGAAATCATATATTTCAATGCTTGATGATTTTAATATAATTGCAAAAAAGATTAAAAGTGCAGTGACCGATAGTGAGGGTATCATTGAGTACAGAGAAAATGATGAAACAAAGGCAGGAATTAATAACCTGTTGACAATTATGTCTGCTGTAACAGGAAATTCTATAGATAAGCTCGTTTCTGATTATTCAGGTAAAG
>JAFXBO010000141.1 GCA_017521775.1 Clostridia bacterium
GGTAGGATTAACAATATCCTCGTCATCCTCTTGGTCCAACCAAATAACACCTATTTCCTTAATTTTTGATTCACCTATGGACACCTTTATAGTTTCAACCGAAATAACATTGTCATAATCCTGTGCAAACTTCTCACCAGTAATTTTGGCGCCACCCACTACATAGCCCTGTTCATTAGCAAGGTCAGCCAGCAAGTCCTTGCCATAATATGTCTTGGTCCTATTGGACTCATTCTCATACATTTTTCCATCTAATTTAACCCTAACACCCGATTCCAGAACCAACTTTACAGGATAATTATCTAAACTTGATTCAGAAGCATATTTTGACACATAGACTTCTTGAATATCCTCAGTAACTCCTTCGATTGTAGACTTACCATCTAAAAGACAAATTTGAGAAATCACACAATCCTCCATCGTAATCTTTGCTTTATTCATAACCAATAAACGACCAAATACTGTGGTATTGCTCATATCTACTGAATTAGCCGCCTGTGTCAGAACCAAATCACGACCAACAGTAGAGTCAGTCAGATGAATGTTTCTCGAAGTTACAATATTAGTAGGAAATGCTCCTTTGAAAGAATCTCCCAAATCCTCATTATCCTTTTTAGGTATATAGGTGTTAGCTATGTTGTTAATCAGAGTAATCAATTCAGCACGAGTGATGTTTTTCTGTGGATTGAAGTTCTTTGCATTATCTCCCACCATATATCCTAACCTTTGAACTGCTGCAACACTTGGTTTTGCCCAAGCACTTATTTTTGCATCATCCTTAAAAGAGGTGTATCCATTCAAAGTTGTATCAATCTCAAAGACACGACAAATTATTGTAGCTACCTGCTCACGAGTAGCATACCCTGCTGGACTCACAGTATTAGATGATGTACCTGCTATATAACCTGCTGCAACACACCTTAAAACGGAGTCTCTGTAATAGGCAGCATTAGATAAGTCTGTATAGATATTATAAGCAGTGGTCTTTAAACCCAACATTCTATCTATAACAATTGAGAGGTCACCACGAGTGATAGGGGAGTTCGGCATGAAGTTTCCATTGTACCCACTCACTAAACCATACTCTGCACACTTCAATATAGTGTCATGCGCCCAATGTCCTTTGGTATCCTTAAAATCATCCATTTTTATTGTTTTACCATCTACATCCTTATAACTGATAGATGCACCATAAGTTGTTGTGACCATCGAAAACACAGTAATAAAACACAACAATAGGCAAACTATAGATTTTTTCATCTCTATCCCTCCTCACACAGAAAAAGCACTGCGCATAATGCTTCCGCATTAAGCACAATGCTTTTCCTTGTTATATTCTATTCATTCCTATTTTTTTATTATTGTGCTCTCTGAGTGAAAACAATACCGATGTTTGTACCGGTTTCATCTTTAATCAAGTTAGCATCAAATTTTGCAGTAGCATTCAGATACTCACAGTTACCTGTACGAGCAAAGCCACCGATGGAATAGTCAAACTGGACCTTGCCGTCAGCAGGGCTAATCTGGAAAGGAATAGCTTCTGCTATATAGATGCCATCTTCCAAACGAAGTGAAAAACTGTCATTTGTGAAGTCTAACAAAGCATTATAGTTGACATAGTTGTTACCGTCCTCATTTGCATCAAAGGCTTCACCACCATTTAAACTACCTGCAGTAACAGTAGCAGCACCCTTATCATCTACTGAGAAAATAACGGTCTGCATAGAGGCATGTTTATTGTAAGTAACTACCTCTTTATTCATAGCTGTTGTATTAATCAAGATAGCAACAGACTTGCCTGAGAAATTCTGAACAGCAGATTTAACCATTGTGCCAGTAACAATCTTGTCATTGTAATCATCAAAAGAAGAATCAGAAACAACAGCTAAATTATCCTGAACATTTACAGTACCTTCGTTAGCAACACCTTTTGCAATAGAGAAAACACCAAATCCTAAACCAATAACGGCAGCCAAAGCAATCAATACGATACCCAGCATAGTGCCTGAACTAATTTCTTTTTCCATAACAGTTTACCTCCTCAAAATACTTTTCAAATCTACACTTCCAAAAAACTTAGTCATTTGAATGTAGATTTAACTGTCCAAACAGAGGAGACCTATGTTCTATCTTTTCAATAACTGCACAACATTTTTTGCTTTTATGCCCACTACAAAACAAAAAAGAAAAAGGGATTTCCTTGATTTTATAAGGAAATCCCTTTGAAATATTAGACTTTATCAAAATCAACAGTAAACACAACTGCTGCCGCATTTGCTTGTAATGCTGATTTCTGAGCAGACAACTTTGCATCAAAGAACAATTCTTTTGATTCTTTGTTTCTGATTACACTACTCAAACTATCATTCATTACTACTGAACCATCAGCACCTACCTCTACACCATTGATTGTCAAAGCTATTACTTTAGAAGATGCCTTCATATTGTGGAAATCAGAATCCCAATCTGCCAAGGACCACTCTGTCTCAGCTACAACTTCAATGTCAGTTATCAAGATTGGACCCATTGCACACTCGTTCTCTACATAGTAACCGTCGCCGGTTGTAATTGTACCTTCTGCATCCATCTCTACATCAATACGAATAGGAACAGTAACCAAGAAGTTTGTAGGCTCTGCATCTACAATAATCATTGTGTTTTCAGATGAGCCTGTGTTTTCATTGTCGCCTGTATCAGAACTATCACCAGAACCGGAACTACCACCTGTACCAGAACC
>JAFXBO010000142.1 GCA_017521775.1 Clostridia bacterium
CCTCACCTGTATCAGGGTCGATAATTTCTGCTAGGAAGTGGTCTTCATTGATATGCATACCATTCTGTTCGCTACACTCAAAAGCAACTCCGGGACCTGATGTTTCTGTAAGACCATATATATCATACGCTTTAATACCAAGGGTTTCTTCGATATTCTTTCGCATTTCTTCTGTCCAAGGCTCTGCACCGAAGATACCTGCTTTTAGTGGAATATCTTCTGGTTTATATCCTTGTTCTTTTAATGTTTCGCCTATGTATGCTGCATAAGATGGTGTGCAGCAAAGAATTGTTGCACCAAGGTCTGTCATAAATTGAATTTGTCTGTCGGTGTTACCTGATGACATAGGGAGAGTAAGGGAGCCTACTTTATGAGAACCACCATTTAGTCCTGCACCACCTGTGAAAAGACCATATCCATACGCAACCTGACAAACATCTTTGTTACTGCCTCCTGCTGCAACAATAGCACGCGCACAGCAATCCTCCCACAAATCAACATCCTTTTGTGTGTAGAAAGCAACTACACGTCGGCCTGTTGTACCTGATGTCGACTGAATGCGAACACACTCGTCAAGAGGCTTTGCGAGTAATCCATATGGATATGCGTCACGAAGATCTGCTTTAGAAAGGAATGGAAGCTTATGTAAGTCCTCAATACCGTTAATATCCTCTGGTTTAACTCCTTTTTCATCCATGAGATTACGGTAATATTCCACATTCTCATATACATGTTTAACTTGCTTTACCAATTTTTCTGATTGAAGTTTTTTGATATCCTCAACCGGCATTGTTTCAATTTCTTTCTGATAATAATTCTGAGCCATTTTTTTCTAATCCTTTCTCTTTTAAAATATTTTCTCTTATCCAATAACGGAATGTCGGTTTGAATATTTGTAAAATAAAATACGCCCTCCGCAATCCTATCAGGATACAGAGGACGAAAATATCATTTCCGTGGTACCACCTCAGTTCGTCGCTATCTCACAATAGCGACCTTGTCAGGTACAAACATACCTTAGTTCTATGACGGGAACACCCGTTGCATCCTACTTGAATACATCGTTCAGTGCACTGCTAACAGAATGAATTCGCGAAGGACGCCCCATTTGCCTCGCACCAACCGGCAACTCTCTCCATGATCTTTCCAACCTACTGGTTTCTGCTCAAACGCATTTGATTTGTGTGACTCCATATTAAGTTTTTTTATATTGTATCACTTTATTTTTTAAAAGTCAATAGTTATAATAAAAAAATGGTTATTTTATCGTATATATTTTTAACAAAGCAATCCCATGACAATATTAATTATCTATTGTCATGGGGCATAAAACTACCTAATTAAAAATATCTCTTTAAAAGTCCCTCTAAACCTTTACCATGTCGAGCTTCATCTCTTGCCATTTCATGCACTGTATCATGGATAGCATCAAGACCGTTTTTCTTTGCGCAAGCTGCCAAATCAAACTTACCCTTTGTTGCACCATATTCGCAATCAACTCTCCAAGCTAAGTTATCCTTTGTTGTAGCCTTCATATTTGGCTCTAAATCCTCACCCAAAAGCTCTGCAAATTTTGCAGCGTGTTCAGCTTCTTCGTAAGCTGCTTTTTCCCAATACAAGCCAACTTCAGGATAGCCCTCTCTGTGAGCTATACGAGCCATGCAAAGGTACATACCAACTTCAGCACATTCTCCGTTGAAAT
This sequence comes from Clostridia bacterium, assembly GCA_017521775.1. GTDB lineage: Bacteria > Bacillota > Clostridia > UBA1381 > UBA1381 > RGIG1988. The sequence goes on from JAFXBO010000142.1 coordinate 1,703, forward strand.
TAGCCATCAATTGCTCAAAGATAAACTTCTTATCTTCTTCGCTGATATCAGGATTGTTTTTTACAGTCTTGCCGTAAACACCATATTCGTGTTCAGCAGCAAGCTTTTCTCCTGCTTTCATTTCTGTAAATTTTTCGCCTGAAACCTTACAAACTGGGCAAGCTTCAGGAGCATTTTCTCCTTCGTGAACATAACCACACACTGGACATACAAATTTTTTCATAATAAATTCCCCCTAAAATATAATATATAATAATGGCATAGCCTTATTTACAATTTGAGCAGTTTCCGTAAAAAGAAACACTGCATTTATCTATCAGAACATTATTGAGATTCTGGGCATCCTCTTTGAGTAGGGAAGCAGATGGTACATTTATATCAATAACACTATGACAGTTGGTACAAACAAAATGACAATGTTCATTTGTTGTTGAATCAAAGTGCTCAACTCCGTCTCCGACATCAAGTTTGATAATTTCTCCCATTTCTAATAATTGATTAAGGTTTCTGTAGATTGTTGCAAGACTTATATTTGGAAAGTCCTTTTTCAGCTCTGTAAATAACCAATCTGCTGTTGGGTGAGAATAAACACTTTTTAACAGGTTAAGTATTGCATCGCGTTGCTTGGAATGTTTGAATACTTTTTCCATGTTGTGTCCTCCCCTCATATCAATAATGATAATCATTATCATTATTATACCATATATTTTAGATTTGTCAATACCTTTTTTAAAATTTTTGAAAAAAATGTAAAAAAAGAAAAATGCCCACATATAAGTGGACATTGTATAAGTATCTGGTATGCCTGATGCGATTCGAACGCACGACACATAGCGTCGGAGGCTATTGCTCTATCCAACTGAGCTACAGGCACATACAAATTCAGTGGTTATAAAAACCACTGAAAAAATTATAAAGATTTTGATTTTTTTATACAAGCATCTATTGCGTTCATAATTGAACTTCTGAAACCGTCATTTTCCAACACCTTGACAGCTTCAATAGTTGTTCCTCCAGGGGAGCAGACCATATCCTTGAGCTCTCCAGGATGGTTAGGAAGTTCTAAAACCATTTTAGCAGAGCCTAAAACAGATTGTGCTGCAAAGGTATATGCCTGATTTCTTGGCATTCCACCCAAAACTGCTGCATCTGCCATTGCCTCAATAAGCATAAAAATATAGGCAGGGGAAGAACCACTGACACCTGTTACGGTATCCATAAGCTTTTCTGGGATGATCTCAGCCTTACCAAAGCTTTTTAATATTTTGATTACATCAGAAACATTTTCTTTGTTTTCTTCTGTTTGCATTATCCCATTAAGGGATACTGCAGACATTCCCTCACCAACTAAAGCAGGTGTATTTGGCATAACACGGACCAATTTTAAATCAGGAATATCAAAAGCCTTTGATAGCTTTTCTATAGATTGTCCTGCTGCGATTGAAATAATAACAGCATCTTTATTTATTGTCCCTTTTATATCATTTATAACAGAATAAATAATATTTGGTTTAACTGCTAAAAACAAAATATCGGCCTGACAAACCTCCAAAAGAGTGCAATCAGGTTTAATTCCATATATTTTATTTAATCTACTTATGGCTTCAGCATTTTTGTCATAGACAAGAATGTTTGAGGCATCTGCACAATCGGAGGATATAATCCCACCAATGATAGCGCTACCCATATTTCCACCACCGATAAATCCAATTTTTTTATTCATTTTTTTACCCTCTTTCAATTTTACGTTCTTGATATACCAGCTTATTTATTTCTGCTCCAATCAAAAATATTATAACACAGAAATAGAGCCAGAGCATTAAAAGAACAATAGCAGTAAGACTTCCATATATATAGGAGTAGTTTGCGATGTTTTCAATATAGATTGAATATATATTAGAAAATAATATCCATCCTATTGATGAAAATGCTGCGCCCACAAGATTTTTATTAAATCTTGACTGCCGCTTATTAAAAAAGTAATACATAGACTGAAACACTAAGGTCATCAGACAAAACGAGAATATACCTTTTATCAGTATTGTATCAGTTAAAGAAAAGTGTATATATTTATATATCAATTCTCCGATTAAGTTTCCAAATACCTGCAAGGTGAGTGTTACAAAAATAAGTGCCATAAACATAAATGTATATAAAATAGACATCAATCCATCTATTATAAAATTTGAGCCTTTTTTTGTTTTATAAACTCTTTTAACTCCTCTTTCCAATGCAGCAATACCCCTTGAGGCAGACCACAATGCAGTTAAAGCAGTTACAGATATTATTGAAATTGATTTTGCAAAGAGTTCATCTGCAAGAGCAATAACAGTTGGTTTTATAGCCTCAGGACATATAGTATTTATCCAATCAATCACTGTCTGGCTTGAAATAGGGAAGATAAATCCAACTAAGGACATCAATAACATAACAAATGGAAAGACCGATATTATTATATAAAATGAGGCTTGCGCCGAATAGACTGTTATTTCATCTTTAAAGCATCTTCTGATTAGGAGAACTGTTTTTCTAACAAACTTTTTCATTATGCATATAG
>JAFXBO010000143.1 GCA_017521775.1 Clostridia bacterium
ATTTATCCTGTTTAAAAGTTCTCCTGAATGAAAAACAGAAACAGACAAATAATCTTTATTAATTAACTTTTTAAAAATGTTATTCTTAAGGTCAATCTCAAATCTTGAGTTTGCATGGACATTCAAAAAGTTTATTCCAATTTGAACCATAAGCATTAAAAACAGGAAGAAAACTATTCTAAAACAAGAACTCAAAAAATCTGCATCAGTAGTCCCTGTTGCAATATCAATTATTCTTTTTGATTCCATTGAAAATTGTAATGAAATCAAGGATAATATAATGCTTCCAATGGTCAATAAAGCTATAAATACATAGCTTTTCTTTCCATTTTCCAATATCCATTTAAATACTCTTTTATTCATAGTATATTCTCCAATACTATTTTCTTACTCTTCTTAACATTGCATCCTGATTTACAGGAAAATCAACAGGCATTTTTATTATCATCTGGGCATGAGGTGCACTCTCAACTCTCTCACCTGCATCATTTTCAATGTATTCCACTACTTGCTTAAAGAATGGTTTCTTTGGCTGAATTATCTCAATTTCCTCTCCTACAGAAAATTTATTTCTTTGAGAGATAGTTGCTACCTTTGTTTTTTCATCATAATCCAATACCATACCGATTAAATCATAATCTCTTATATATGAGCTATCGGTATAAACCTGTTTATCTGCGCCAGGTTTACCGAAATAAAAACCTGTTGAATATGGTCTGTGGCTTACTTTACACAATTCCTCATACTGAGACTCATCGAATACATAATTCTCAGGGTCTTCAAAATATCTGTCAATTTCCTCTCTGTAAGCTTTAACTATTGTAGCAACATAATATGAAGTTTTAACTCTTCCCTCAATTTTTAGGCTTGATATTCCACTTTTAATAATCTCAGGAATATGTCTAATCATACAAAGGTCTTTTGAATTGAAAATAAATGTTCCTCTTTCATTCTCAAAGACATTCATATATTCTCCTGGTCGTGTTTCTTCAACAAGTGAATAGTTCCATCTGCAAGGATGTGCACACGCACCCATATTGGCATCTCTTTGTGTCATATAGTTTGACAAAAGGCATCTGCCTGAATATGAAATGCACATTGCTCCGTGAACAAAAGCTTCAATTTCCATATCAGCAGGTATCTTTTCTCTTATTTCAGCTATTTCACTAAAGCTCATTTCCCTTGCAAGAACAACCCTTTTTGCACCTAATTTATACCACGCACAAGCAGAACGATAATTCACATTATTTGCCTGTGTGCTTATGTGAATTGGTATTTCAGGAGCAAGCTCCCTCATCATATCAAACATTCCTATATCAGCAATTAAAATTGCATCAAATCCAAGTGGTCTTATTTCTTCTATAAATGCCTCAAATTCATTAATATCTTCATTGTGTGGCAGAATATTGGCAGTTAAATAGACCTTTTTTCCTCTGTCATGGGCATATTTTATACCCTCTTTCATATCTTCATATGAAAAATTCTCAGCAGCAACTCTCAAGCTGAATGCCTCTCCACCAATATAAACGGCATCTGCGCCATAATTTATAGCTGTTTTTAATTTTTCAAGGCTTCCACCCGGAGCTAATAGTTCAGGTTTTTTCATATTTTATCCTTTCATATCTTAACTGCAACTGTTACACCATCACCTAACGGCAACAGAACAGTTTTTAATTCTTTTCTCTGCATTTGTGCCGAGATAAATCTTCTCAATCTCTTTACAATAGTGATTTTTCTGCGAATAACATGCTCATCATCTGCAGTCATTCCTTTATATAAAACATTATCTGCAATAAGGAGTCCACCTTTTTTCAAAAGCCTTATGCAATCGTTCAACATATAAATATAATGTGCCTTTGGACCATCCAAAAAGACAATATCATACTCTGCAGTTAATGTCGGCAAAACCTCTTTTGCATCATTACAAATTACATTGATGACATCTGAAAGTCCTGCTTTTTTTATGTTTTCCCTAGCAATCTGGGCAGTATCTGCGTCCCATTCCAATGTCGTTATAGTACCACCATCACTTAAAAATTCCGACATCAATATTGAAGAATATCCAATCGCACAACCAACCTCCAAAATTCTCAAAGGTCTTTTGATAGCACATAAAACTGACAATAACTGCGCAGTCTCAGGCTGAACAATCGGAACAGAATTTTTTTCGGCGTATTCTTCAAGGTCTTTTAAAAATCCATCGTGTTTGGGAGTTTCGTTTCTAAGATACTCTGTTATATACGGATACACAATGGCATCCTTATCGTATTCAACCATCTATTACCTCACCTATTGCTTCTAATAATTTTTCTTTTGCTTCATCAACTGAAATCGTGCCAACAGTAATTCCTGCTGCCATCTCATGTCCTCCGCCACCAAGCTTTTGAGCTATTTCTCCAACGTTATATTTACCATTGGAACGAAGGCTTATTTTTGTTTTCTCAGGAGTTTTTTTAATGAACGCAGCAACCTGTGTTCCCTCTACACCTCTTGGAATATTGACAATATTTCCTGTATCTCTTTCTGATACATTAAATCTGTCTAATACATCTTCATCTGCCCATGCCAATGTTACTTTCCCATCAAAATAGCTTTCAAGATTATTCATAATATAACCTCTTAACTTTACAAGCTCAATCGGGTCAGTATCAAAAATTCTTCTGCATACATCGGCGTGGTCAAAATCATATTCCATAAGCTTTGATATAACTAATGCAGTGCCGGGTGATGCACAACTATACTTTAAGCATCCTGTGTCACCCATAATACCACAATACAAAAACTTAGCCATCTCAGAAGTTATATTAGCTCCCATTTCACAAAGCAAATTATATACCATCTCAGATGTTGATGACATATTTCCATCAATCACATTTTCGTCACAATATCCAATATTGGTATAATGATGGTCAATGCAAATTGATTTTTGTGAATTATTAAAAATTGATACTCTGTTTCCGAGTCTTGATAAATCTCCTGAGTCAAGACAGATAACCAGCTCATAGCTCTTCTTAGTATTATCATAGATAACATAATCATTACTCAAAAAGGTAAGTCTTTTTTCAACAGACTTATCAACATAAAAAACTGCATCCTTACCCATTTGTTTGAGCATTTTGAGCATTGCAAGAGAGGAGCCGAGTGCATCGGCATCCTCATCAATATGCGATAGGATTGCAAACTCTGTTTCATCTTCTATCATTTTTATAATCTTTTGCATAGATTAACCCTCTTTATTTATATCTCTCAGCATTTGAGTTATTTTTGAGCCGTGCTCTATCGAATGGTCAAGCTCAAAGATGAATTCAGGAGTATGGCGAAGATTTAATCTGTGTCCGATTTCTCTTCTTATAAAGCCACTTGCACTCTTTAATCCTTTTAAAGCATCCTTTTGAACTTGCTCATCACCAAACACACTAATGTATGCTTTTGCATAGCTCAAATCGTTTGTTACATTAACCGAAACAACGCTTGTTAACATTGGTATGCGACTATCTTTCAGTTCTCTTATTATAACTGCTAATTCTCGCATAACCTCTTCATTTATTTTATTAATTCTCTCTTTAGCCATAAATTATCTTTCTATTTCCTCCATAATGAAACATTCAATAATATCAGCTTCCTTAATATCATTAAAGTTCTCGATACCGATACCACATTCAAATCCATCGGCAACCTCTTTTGCATCATCCTTAAATCTCTTTAAGCTGTCAATTGAGCCTTCGTGAACAACGATACCATTTCTAACAAGTCTTATCTGACCGTTTCTTGTAATTTTGCCATCTGTTACATAAGAACCTGCGATTGTTCCGACACCTGAAACCTTAAATGTTTGTCTTACTTCAGCGTGACCGATTACAACTTCTTTAAACTCAGGGTCTAACATACCCTTCATAGCAGCTTCAATTTCTTCAATAGCCTGATAGATAACTCTATAAAGTCTTATATCAACATCATGCTGTGATGCAGCAGCTGCAGCACCTGCGTCAGGTCTTACATTGAATCCGACGATAATAGCATTTGATGCGTTTGCAAGCATAACATCAGACTCATTAACTGCTCCGACACCACCATGAATTGCTCTTACTCTTACCTCTTCATTAGATAACTTTTCCAATGATTGTTTAACTGCTTCAACTGAGCCCTGAACATCTGCTTTAATGATAACATTAAGTTCCTTCATATTACCCTCATCAATCTGTGAGAACAAGTTATCAAGAGAAACCTTAACTGTTGCATTGAACTTTGTTTCCTTTTCATCGTGTTTTCTGCTCTCGGCAACATCACGGGCAAGCTTTTCATCCTTAACAACTCTGAATGTGTCACCACCTGAAGGAGCTTCTGAAAGTCCCAAAATCTCAACAGGAGTTGATGGTCCTGCAGTTTTAATCCTTCTTCCCTTATCGTTAACCATTGCTCGAACGTGGCCAACTGCTGTTCCTGCAATAACAATATCTCCAACATTTAAAGTTCCATCCTGAACAAGAACTGTTGCAACAGGACCTCTGCCCTTATCTATCTTAGCTTCGATAACTGTACCCTTTGCAGGCTTATCTGGATTAGCTTTTAATTCTTTCATATCTGCGATAAGAAGTACCATTTCCAAAAGATTTTCAATATTGATACGCTGTTTTGCAGAAATTTCAACACAAACAGTATCTCCACCCCATTCTTCTGGAACAAGCTCGTGTTCAACAAGCATCTGCTTAACTCTTTCAGGATTAGCTCCCTCTTTATCTATCTTGTTAATTGCAACAACTATTGTTACACCTGCAGCTTTTGCGTGATTAATTGCTTCGATTGTCTGTGGCATAATTCCGTCATCTGCAGCAACAACAAGTATTGCCACATCAGTAACCTGCGCTCCTCTTGCTCTCATAGTGGTGAATGCTTCGTGTCCAGGAGTATCTAAGAATGTGATGTCTCTGTCATTTAATCTCACACTATAAGCACCGATATGCTGGGTAATTCCACCAGCTTCTGTGTCTGTTACAGATGTGTTTCTTATAGCATCAAGTAATGATGTCTTACCATGGTCAACGTGACCCATAACAACTACAACAGGAGAACGAGGTTTTAAATCTTCAGGCTTATCCTCTTCCTCTTCAAAAAGGATATCCTCTTTTGTTATTATAACTTCCTGCTTGACTTCTATTCCATATTCGTCAGCAATCAATGTTGCAGTATCAATATCAATACTTTGTGTTATAGCTGCCATAACACCAAGCATCATAAGCTTTTTAACAATTTCTGCAGCAGGCTTACCAATTTTTGACGCAAACTCACCGACAGTAATTGTTTCAGGAATTTCAACAAGCTTTGGAGATGTGTCAATCTTAACAGGCTTTTGAGCTTTTTTCTCATCATTCTTAGCCTTTTCCATCATTGCCACATTCTTTTCATTTCGTGCCTTTTTCTTCTTCTTGTTTCTGTCTCCCTGCATATTATGCATATCATCAGAAACCATACTTTCAAGGCGTTCTCTTGTTTCCATTTTGTCGATTTCAAGTGTTGATGTTCTGGTATCAACATATCTTACCTTCTGGTCCTCAACAACCTTGATTTTATTTTCTTCGTTCTCTTCAAACTTAAGCTCAATTCTTTCGCCTTTTTCTTTAGCTTGAACAGGTCTTTTTACATCATTTTTCTTTGTCTTTGGTTTTTCCTTTTTCTCTGGAACAAGCTTTTTAGGGGTTTCTTCTTTTGTTTCAACCTTTGGTGCTTCCTCAACCTTCTTTTTAGCTGGCTTTTCTTCTGTTTTCTTTTCTTTTACTTCTGCCTTCTTTTCTTCCTTTGGTTTTTCTTCTTCCTTAAATTCAGGCTTTTTAACTGCAGGCTTTTCTATTACTTCATCACCCATATCATAAGCCTGTGTGTATATATCCAAAATAAGTCCAAGATGCTCTTCGTCCAACAGCGATGCACCTGATTTCAAAATAATATCAAATTCAGCAAGCTTTGTTATGATTTCTTTGCTTGTTAATTTTAAATCCTTAGCAATTTCCTGCACCTTAACGTTTGACATTGCCATATTTATTCACCATTCCTTCCTAATTGCAATTCGGAAAATTTCTTTAAGATAGCACTTGCAAAGCCTTTGTCATTGATTGACAAAACACTTCTCTCACCTGATGCTCCCACAGAATTACCCAACTCTTCTTTGGTAAAACACTTAATATACTTAATTGAATAATGTGTGCAAACATCTGTTATTGCTTTTAGTCCCGTATCTGATATGTCATTTGCTATAATAATCAATTCCGATTTTTTTGCTCTGATTTCCTTTTCGCATTGCTCAGCACCTGCCACAATTTTCCCTGCTTTTTTTGCAAGGCCAATCATACCCTTAACTCTATTTTCCAATTCTATTTTCCAACTCCTCAAAAAATTCATCAGGTACCTTTGATTTTAATATGTTTGAAAAAACCTTTCTCTTTTGAGCTAATAAAAGACATTCTTTATTTTTGCACATATATGCTCCACGGCAAAGTTCTTTTTGTTTATCATCAATCAAGAGTTCATTATCCTTTAATATAACTCTTATAAGCTCGGATTTTTCAAACATATTGCGGCAACCACCACACATCCTAAAAGGTATATGTTTATTCTTCATTATTCTTCTCCGGCAGTATCAGCATCAGGCTTTCTTATATCAATTTTCCAGCCTGTCAATTTAGCTGCAAGTCTGACATTTTGTCCCTTGCTTCCAATAGCTAAGGACTGTTGATGTTCAGGAACAGTTACAACTGCTGATTTTTCCTGTTCATTAATCTCAACAGATAAAACTCCTGATGGGCTTAAGCTTGCAGTAATCAATTCAACAGGGTCTTCGCTCCATTTTACTATGTCAAGCTTTTCTCCTCTTAATTCATCACTGATCTGATTAACTCTGATACCATTTCTTCCGATACATGAGCCTTGAGCATCAACATCAGGATCGGTTGAATAAACCGCAATTTTTGTTCTTGAGCCTGCTTCTCTTGCAATACTCTTAATCTCTACAAGACCTTCTTCAATTTCAGGAACTTCTCTCATAAATAATCTTCTAACCAAGTTTGGATGAGTTCTTGAAACAACAACCTGTGTTCCCTTGTTTCCTCCTCTTACTTCGCTAACATAGCATACAAGACGCATATTAGGTGCATAGTGTTGTTTTGGAGGTTGTTCGCTCTTAGGAATTTCATCAACAGGAAGAAGTGCTTCAACAACCTCAGTTCCCTCGTCCTTTTTAATTTCAACTTCGACGAAAACTCTGTTTTCTTCGTCTATTCTTCTTATTCTGCCTGTAACAATATCATTTAATATCTTTGTTGAGTTAGCATAAACCTGTTCTCTTTCTGCTTCTCTGATTTTCTGAGTTATAATCTGCTTTGCGTTCATAGCCTCAACTCTGCCAAAATCTCTTGGAGTAACCTCTATTTCAACGATATCTCCAACTTCATATTCAGCTTTAATCTTTCTTGCCTCATCCAAAGAGATATATAGTCCCTCATCTTCAGCCTCTACCTTTTGGACAACTTCTTTTTGTGCAATAACTTTAAATTCACCTGTTACTCTGTCAAGATTAACTCTGACATTTTGAGCTGCATTAAAATGCTTTTTATAAGCTGTTACAACAGCAGTTTCCAATGCATTTAGAATAAAATCAACATCAATGTTCTTCTCTTTGCACAAATCATTAAGTGCCAAAATCAATTCCTGAGATTGATTAACCTCAGCCTTCTTACCTCTTCTTTTAACCTTAGTATCACTCATTTTCAAAATCCATCCTTCCCTAATTTATATTTCAAAATAAAGTTTTATATAAACAGCTTCATTCAAAGGAACTTTTATTTCCTTATCATCTGCCAAAACGGTTACGATATTATTTTCGTACATCTTTAAAATACCGACAAACTCTTTTTTTAAGTCTATTGCCTTATATAGCTTTACCGAAACCTTTTTACCTATATAGTGCAAAAACTCTCTCTCGGTTTTAAGCTTTCTTTCAACCCCTGGGGATGATACCTCTAAAATGTAAGCCTCTTTGATAGGGTCAATTTTATCGAACTCTTTTTCAAATGCTCTTGAGAATTCCTCACATTCGTTTAGTCCAACACCTGAGGGTGTGTCGATAAAGAGCCTTAGATATCTGTCATTTCCTTCCTTTTTATACTCGGCGTCAACAACAAAAAAACCGAGTTTTTCAGCAACAACATCTGCCACTTCAAGAGCTTTACTCTCTATTGCATTTGACATTATAACTCCTTTCTGCAAGTCCATACCTGCAACAACATTAAAGAGTGGACTTTCGTCCACTCTTTTGCCCTTTTATTAACTTATACATATTATACCACAGATGATTACAGAATTCAAGTCTTTTTTTATTTTTTTTCACAAAGATATTTCATTATATCGCTTCTTGTAATTATACCTATAAAATAGTCTCTGTCATCAACCACAGGCACATAGTTTTGTTCGATGGCTCTTGATAAAAGCTTATCCATATCAGCAGTTATCTTAACAGGAGGATTTTTACCTTTTTTCATTATGTGCGAAACCTTAACATCCTCTAATTTTTCAATTTCGACAGCATAATCCTCAGCTTCTTCTGAGTTTTCACCTCTTACTATATACCACAAAAAATTACCCTCACTGACTGTTCCCAAATACTTCCCGTCCTTATCCAAAACAGGAATTGAAGAATATCCGTGATAATTCATTTTTTCCAGCCCTTGCCGAGCTGAATAATAGTCATAAATAAATGCAACTTCACTTTTAGGCTTTAAGAAAAATGCAATATTCATTTTAACCCCTCGCTATTTATATAAGCTTTTGTAAAATAGTGTTATTTCTCTCTACAAATTTTGTCATAGACTCTGCACCAAGAGGCTTATTGCAAAGCATTGCCAAATCATAAATGTGCTCACATACAAGCTTTTGCATATCCTCATCCATTGTATCAATCTTTTTGATAAGTCCGTTTTCAGTATTTAAAACAAGTGTATAGTCATCATTAAACATTCCACTCATTCCTGCAAACTGCTGACCATATGATTTGTAAATCTCCTGCATTCTTCGTGATTCTTCACTCAAAGTCATAATAGCCGGAATATTAGCATCACGAAATGCCTTAACACTGATTTTCAAAGCATCATCATTTAAATTCTTCTTGAATTTTTCAATTATTGAATTACTCTTTTCTTCGCTTATTTCTTCACCATTTGTCAATTCGTCCGAAATTTTTGCATCTACACGCATAAATTTCACACCGTTTTCTTTTGACTCAATAAATGATATAAAATGTGAATCAATCATTGCAGGAAGTAGGACCGAGTTTATTCCCTGCTCCTTTAACATCTTGACATACTGTGCCTGCTGAGCCTCATTAGATACATAATAGATTGTTTTATCTTCTTTATCTCCGATATAGTCTGTCAATGTAATATAATTTCCATCAACATCCTTATATAACATTATATCCTTAACCTTGTCATAGAACTTTTCATCACGGATGCATCCATATTTTATAAACATATTGATATCTTCCCAATATGTGTTGAATTTTTCTCTTTCCTTTTTAAAAAGCTCACAAAGCTTGTCTGCAACTTTTTTAGTTATATGCGCAGAAATCTTTTTAACATATCCATCATTTTGCAAAAAGCTTCTTGAAACATTCAACGGTAAATCAGGACAATCAATTGTACCCTTTAATAACATTAAAAATTCAGGAATAACCTCTTTAACATTATCAGCAACAAACACCTGATTATTATATAATTTTATCTGTCCCTCATTTGTTGCAAATTCGTGATTTAGTTTAGGGAAATATAAAATACCCTTAAGATTAAATGGAAAATCAACATTTAAATGTATCCAGAACAACGGCTCATTGAAGTCCATAAATACTTTAGTGTAGAACTCTTTATACTCTTCGTCTGTGCAATCCCTAGGAGACTTTGCCCATAGAGGATTTATATCATTAATTGGCTTTTGTTCTTCCTCATTTTCTTTATTTTCTTCATTATTGGCAACTGCTAAATACACCTCAACAGGCAAGAAAGAACAATATTTATTTAATATTTGTCTTAGAGTAAATTCTTCTAAAAATTCTTTACTGTCCTCTGCAATGAAAAGAGTAATTGTTGTACCTCTTTCTTTTCTTTCTCCCTCACTCATTTCATATTCCATTGAACCATCGCAGAACCACTTTGCAGGCTTTGCTCCGTCTTTATATGACAAGGAGTCAATCAAGACGCTTGTTGATGGCATAAATGCAGAATAAAAACCAAGTCCGAAATGTCCTATTATTCCCCCATCCTTTTCATTTTCTTCCTTATATTTTTCCAAAAAATCAGATGCACCTGAAAAAGCAATCTGAGTGATGTATTTATCTATTTCCTCCTCAGTCATTCCGATACCATTATCCGAAATTGTGATTGTTTTTGCTTCTTTATCAACAATAACATCAACTCTTAACTTTTCATCTTCTCCAATTTTGGCTTCACCAATGTTTGAAAGTTTTTTCAACTTTGTTATAGCGTCACAGCCATTTGAAACCAATTCTCTCAAAAATATATCCTTATCTGAATACAACCATTTTTTAATAATCGGAAAAATATTTTCTGAATTAACTGAAATATTTCCTTTTGCCATTTTTATTCACTCCTGTTTTATTATTCAATATCATTTTAATACTATAACATACATTTGTCAATACAAAATTAGCACTCTTAACAAAAGAGTGCTAATTCTTTACAAATTATTCATAATTAAGCGTATCCTATACTCCCCCGTATTGATGCTTCTCCCGAAACAATCACTTTTTCTTCTTTATCAATTCTCACTAACAATCCACCCTCTGATGTGATATCAAGTGCATATGCATCGGTTTCGGTATTATTCATTATAACCTTAACATCCTTTTGAAGTGTTATACAGTTATTCTTATACTTTATAAGTATATCATCAAGACCCTTATTTAAAAATTCAGCATATAAAATATCAAATTCATTTAAGATTTCTGCTGCAATCTCAGTTATTTCATAGCCCTTACCAGTTTGAATCCTCAAGGATGTTGCAATATCCTTGATTTCATCGTGAAAAGATGTATTATTGACATTTACACCAACACCACATACTACATAATCAATTTTTTCCTCATTGCCTGACATTTCGCAAAGAATTCCTGCAAGCTTTTTATTGTCTAAGATGATATCATTAGGCCATTTTATTCCTATGTCAGCATATCCTCTCAACGCATTAAAAACAGCAAGACCAAAAACAAGCGTTATTGAAGAAATTTTTTGAGGACTTATATCGGGCTTAATTAAAATGCTCATATATAAGGCATTTTCATCATTTGATTGCCAGACTCTTCCACTTCTTCCTCTGCCATCAGTTTGCCTTCCTGCAACAAATACTGTCCCACAAGGATAGTTTTTCTCTCTTTTTGCCAATGCATTTGTTGAGTCTGTTTCTTCAAGATAAACTATATTTTTACCAATGTGGTTAGTTTCGAGTTGAGGTATTAGTTTTTCACTGAAAAAATCTGACATTCACATTCTCCTTATTTTATGATTTTCTTCGCCTCAAGATAAAATCTCTTTTCGTGAGCTTCTCCCATTGAGAAAGTTTTTCTTGGTAATGCACCGTCTTTTATTACAGTTATGAAAAGTTCGTTTTTCTCCATTACAGGCAACAAAAATCCCATATTACCTTTCATAGTTCCAAGTCTTCTTGTAACATCATCACCATGAATATAATCAACTTCACCGCCATTATTTTTTATGTAATCATCAATAAAATTCTGCAATGTTCCGACAGGTAAACTGCTTGACGGATTTTTTACATACACTTCTCTTTCTCCTTTTTCGCTGACTGCAACAAATTTTTGTGCACCATTATCTGTATATGAAGTTTCATAATATTTCTCAAGTTCATTATAAAATTTATCTTCATCAACATTAAACATAACTCTGTGAATAGGCTCAAATTCCAGTGATTCATCGTGCAAGTTAACAAGCTCACATAGGGCAAATCTTGCAGGATGGTCTTTTTTCTCATCCTCCGATAAATTCTTTTTCAAGTTTTCCCAGCAAGTCTTTGCAGTTGCCAATGAGTGATTTCCGTCACCAACTGCAAATATAAGTTTTGCATCAGAATTATCACCATATTTTGAAGAATATTCTTCCTCTAAAACATCAAGTGATGAGATAATCTTGTCTGCTTCTTCATCATCAATTTTATAACCCTCTATATGACCGCCTTTTTTCATAAGTTCAAAATCATATACTTTTTCAAAATTGCTTTTTTTATCCGATAAGCTTTCAATAATTGATTTTGTTCTGTCATCAATCAAAATCATAACATGAGGAAGCTCTAACTTTGCATTTTCTCTGATTTTTACTCTTGGTGGAATTCTTTCTAAAACTGTTCCCTCGGTAGCTCTCACATATGAGCCAGAACCTTTTGAAAAATCATATTCCTCTAAATCAATCATTCCGACTATTCCGTGTCTTATTTTACCGTTTCCAACAGTTCTTTCGACATAAATCAGTGAATTTTTATATTCCTTGAAAATGCCATCATCAATATATTTCTTCATTGTCTTATTGATTTCTTCTATTCTTCCCTCACCCTCGGATAGATATACCTCAGGAAAAACAATATTTAATGTTGACGGAGAATTTTCGGTTA
>JAFXBO010000144.1 GCA_017521775.1 Clostridia bacterium
ATTTTCTCCTTTGTGAAATCTTATACTGTTGAACCTTTCGCAATTGCGACAGGATAGCTTTTCTGACCAACAAGCTTTTTATCTTTGGATATAGTGACCTCTTTATCTAATATTGCGCAATCCAGTGATGCATTTTCTTCTATTACTGAATCCTGCATAATAATAGAATTTTTAATAACAGCACCCTTTTTAACAACAACACCTCTTGCTAAAACAGAATTCTTAACTGTACCTTCTATCAGACAACCGTTTGAAATAAGGCTGTTTTCAACATTTGAATTTTCCTTGTAGATTGTAGGGGCGAGGTCTTTGTTTTTTGTGTATACAGGGTTATCAGGATTTAACAATTCATTTCTAAAATCTTCTTTTAAGAATAACATATTGTTCTTAAAATATGATTTTAAAGAATCTATTTTATCACAATAACCACAAAATTTATATCCGTTTATGTTCATACCGGATAATTTTTTTGAAAGTCCGTCTCTTACAAAACAATGCTCACCTCTGGCGACACATTCATCGATAATACTTTCTAATAATGCTTTTTCCATTACATAGACCTCAAGACTTGCCTTTGATGATTTTGGATATTGAGGATTTACTTCTATATCAGTAATCCTGTTGTGTTCATCAAGCTCAATTAATGTATGTCGTGATAGCTCAGCCTCAGGTGTACCTGTCATATCTTTATATACAACTGTGATATCAGATTGATTTTCAATATGCTTTTCCATAACATCTTCAAAATCAATATTATATATAAGATTGTCCGTAGATAAAATCACATATGTTTGTTGGCTTTTTCTTAAAAATTGTCTTGCTCCTGCGAGTCTGTCAAGGTCGCCTCTGCCGGTGAAATAATTAAAAGATGCCATATTTGGAGGAAGAATATTAAGTCCATAATTTTTTCTGTCCAAATCCCATGGACTTCCTGATTTTAAATGGTCCATTAAGGAGCTATAATTTGATTCTGTTATAACTCCGATATTGATTATATTTGCATTCGCCATATTTGACAGAATAAAATCTATCATTCGATAGCCACCTGCTATAGGTAAAGCCCCCACAGCCCTTAGGTCGGTAATCGGAGGTATTCTGTCATCGGTTGTTATAATAATTCCCATTGTGTCTCTCATTTTCAACTCTCCTTCCGATTTATTCTTTTTCAACCATTGAGCCGGTTGGAATAATTTGATTTTTTTTGGTTTTAACCCCTTCTTCAATAAGAACAATGTCATTGGTGCAGAAATTAGATGCATATTTATTGTTTTTATCAGTTATTGTACCAATCTGAGTATTCTCTGAAATAATTGCATTCTCACCTATAACTGCTTTTTTGATTATTGCATTTTTCCCGACTTTGACACCTGACATTAATACAGAGTTAATTACTCTTGCACCCTTTTCAATTGTGACACCTGCTGAAATAATCGAATTGTTAACCTCTCCATTAATAATTGAACCTTCTGTGACCGTTGAGTTAATTATCTTTGCTCTCTTACCTGCATAATGTGGAGGAAGTGGCATAGTTCTTGAATATATGTTCCATTTTCTGTCAGTAATATCAAATTCTGACGGAGTTTTCAAAAGGTCCATATTAGCTTCCCACAGACTGCTGAC
>JAFXBO010000145.1 GCA_017521775.1 Clostridia bacterium
AACGAAAAGTGAAATTGTCCTCGAAGGTCTGCGATATGTCCTCCGTGAAGAAATTAAGGAGGCCAACAAAAAGCAGAAGGATGAGAAAGTTGGTGAAGTAGTATGAGCGAAAGCCCACAGTACCTTGAGTACAGTTATCAAGGTAATACTCGAAGAAAGTTTCTGCAGGAACAACTACTAATGCAGGAGCACAACCTGCTCTGTTATTCCTGTAATCTCCTTATGGCAGAACCTAAGAGGGGTTATGAGTATGAGTGGAGAGGCACCAAAGAAAAGATGCAGCTCATCACTCAAATGCTCAATGAAATACCCGACTCCCATGGTGGTTGTATTTTCTATGGTCGTGTGCAGCAATGGTTTGAAACTGACAAGGGGTTATTCGTGTATTTTGAAGTATGCAGTCCCGAAAGACCCATTACACATTCTTCAATCATGCAGTATTTCAAGATTGAAGAATTCACTTATAGGGAGTGGTTCAGCAAATATAAGGGAGAAATGGAGCAACGAAGGAAAGACGATGTTCCTACCATTCTGAGAGCAAAGGTGAAGAAGGGTTGCATCTACTCTTTGGAATGGGAAGATATGTGGAGTTAAGGAGATGGTTTTATGCTGATTGATGCTGAAAGAGATGCAGAAAACAGGAAAATTCTTGCCGAAATCAAAGCAAGTACTATAGGTATGGAGGATACCTTTAAGTTTGGGTGCAAGATGTGTGGTGATTGCTGCCGTAAAAGAAGCGAACCCGTCTTTGTAATGGGTTACGACATTTACAATATAGCCAAAGCACTCGATATGCATCCTGTGGAGGCTCTAATTGAATATACTCAATGTGTGAAGGGTACAGACTCTCATTTGCCTACGGTGTTTCTCAAAGAGAGATTGGATGGAAGTTGTAGACTTCTAAGAAACGGCAAGTGTACCATTCAAAGTGAAAAACCCGTGGTGTGTAGGGTTTTTCCTCTGGGGAGATACATTGACGGTGAGAAAATCCATTACTTCTCACAACAGAATTGCACAGGCAAGGGTGAGGAAATCAAACTGAAGGATTGGATTGATACCTTCAACCTGTCTGAAATGGATGAGGTAAGTATTGTATGGAGTAAGCTGGTAGGTAGTGCTGCTCTTTATATGAGAACCCTTGATAGAAAACCCCAAAAAGCAGAAGAGTTTTTCAAAGCCTGTTTTCATGTGTTCTATTGTGACTATGATATGAGTAAGCCTGCCGTTGACTCCCTTAGAGAGGGGGCAAAGCGCCTTGAAAAGGAGTTCAAAGGGTTCAAGGTAAATCTGTGAAATGTCTTTATTCTCATTGAGGAACGGCCAGAAAATACTTTACAGAAAAAGAGTGGCGCCAGTATTTCATAGATGATTTGACAGCTTGTTGTTGTATAGACCAAGACCTACCTGTTCCAGAAGATGTGGAAATCAGACTTCTCAAAGCTATGACCAAAATAAATCTCTACATTAAGGAAGAATGGAGAAAGAAGTGATGGTGTTATCCATCACTTCTTTTTTATAGTGGGCAGTTTGGCTTTAATGGTGGACAAATAATTTTAGGTTGGTATAAAGAACATATGAAGGGAGTGAGTTCTATGAGATGGAAAAGGGTTTCTTGGTGTGGTGTGTCTGTATATGTTCAAAGATTATCTGTCTTTGAACAGGTGAAAAGATTTTTTGAGGACCAGAAAGTAAAAAAGATAAAAAATATTTGATGTGGGTTTTCGTTGTAATAATAAGGTTTTGTTTTTTGAGAGTAGACAGTGGAGGGTGTTTTTCTGCTTTTCAAAGATGATGGTATGCATAAAAATGAGGAGGAAAAATCTCTAATAATAGAAGGAGTATTTTATGGATTTGGTCAAACAGTGACTGACATTGATTGAATAATGACATTAGTGGACAAAGACATTCATTCAACAACATCATATACTTTCTCTTTCCTTGTCTAATAGTCTATCCTTCTCAAACAAGGTCATTCAATGTTTTATCATTGTCATTTTATAGTTCATATTGCGATATTCAGAGGTAATCAATTTAAGGCTTTGCCTTAATTGTTGCTATATAATTTCATTCCTTTCTTTCAGGGTGCGCACTTTTCCAAGTGCGCACCCATCTTTCTTTGTAGAAGTCTGTGGCAGATAGATAGACTGAGATTATTGTAAGACTCAAGATTTTCTTGTTTATCAAATCAGAACCTTGTCCTGACAGTATTCCAAACAATTTCAGACCAACATACAACCCATAGACAGAAACTTTTATTCCTTTTTCAAAAATCAATTCTTACCTCCAACTTTTTCCCAACCATATAGGCAGTCTCTATTTGCTCCTCCAAAGAGTATGCCCCACGTGCATTTGCACGTGGGGCATATCAATTAGGTCTGCCTTATTTGTTGCTATGGTTGTATATTCTAAGGAAGTTCCTCGTAGTCATAGAACTTATCCATCTCAGAGGTATCTTCTTTGTTGAGGTAATCAAGTTCTTTTCCTCCCTCAAAGTAAGAGGAATGCATTTCCATAGTTAGCAGGTCGTATCCTTTATCTTCAATGATAAAGGAGTAGTGCCGTATCTGAGTATTCTCAATATCAGCAATATCATAGAATTTGAGGTTGTCCATCTCGTAGGCATCAACTACAACAAAGTTGCAGGATGGGTCAAGACTTCTAAGAGCCTTCAAACACTCATCACAGAAGAAGAGTCTTGCTGCCTCTGCATTGTATTTGAACATCCTATCTCTTTGGATGGAGAAGTGGGCATAGTTATTATCAGGGTAAGCAGCACCATTCCATCCTTTGCCACCAAGCATCCACATGACTCCATACTCAGCATCCTCTCTGATTTGGAGAGGATATGTATGGTAGGTGTCATACAGGCGCAGCTCTGCTGCACTTCCCTCATTAGTGTTCACAATGATAGGAAAGTTAGAGGGTGCTCTTTCATGGAGAGGACATACAGGGTTTTCTTTAACCACAATGAATTCAAAGTCGTCCAGGCTCTTGAAGTATCGAGCCTTAAAGAATTGGGTTCCAATGCTACTCCCAATCAAAACTGCAGCAACCAATATAGCTATGAACAGACAGGCTTTTCCTATTTTCTTTCCCATCCTCAGACCTCCACACTTTCTTGTGAGTTATAATTATATTCTGATGGGTGATAAGCAAAACCATTATAGCAGGAGTGTTTTCACTTTACAATTATCTAAAAACCAATATCAAAGAATAGGACCACACCCGTTGGTGTGGTCCTATCTTTAAGATTGAGGTATATATAGGTAATCAAATTCTTGTCCCCCATAGAAGTAGGAGGAGTTAATATTAAAGCTATACAGGTATTCATCCTCATAATCAAACAGCAGAGAGTAGTGTCTGATTGCCAGACTTTCATCTATATCCTTGAGGTCGTAGAACTTAATGTTATCAGGGTCATAGGTGTCAGCAACAATGAAGTTGCTATCAGGGTTTACTTCCTCAAATGCAGCAAGGCAATCATCACAGAAAAAGTGCTTTGCTGCTTTTTCAGAGTATTGGTATAGGTGGTCTTTCTTTATGCTGACATGAGCATTGTAGTTATCCGAGTCAATACCGGCTTCCACACCTTCTCCAATAGCAAATTTGAATTTTTCTTGGATTTGGTTATCTGAGATTTGATTAGGCTCTTGTGGGTTAGCATCAAAGCTTCTGATTTCAGTAACCGAGCCTTCGTTAGCATTTATGATAACAGGTCCATTTGTAGGTATGTGTTCATCCAGCAGGCAGATGTCAGATTTGGGTGTTCCAAAGGGGACTTTGTATTTGGGTAAATCTGAGGTATTGTTTCCATCCTGGGTAAGGGCTACAAGGGTGATTCCTCCCATGATGAGGATAATGCAGCAGAGTACACCTATAATGACTTTGTTCTTCATAATGCCCTCCTGTAAGATACCTTTGCCTCAGTTGGGTATGGGTATCTAAATTATATCAAGGGGCAATATGCTTTTCTACTTACAATAAAATAGAAACCCCACCTCTTTATTTCAAAAGGCAGGGTCAATCAAAGTCAAGGAGTCTGCTTGGAGATACATTTAGAATTCGTGAGAACTTGAAAAGAGTAGTCAGACTGATTTTCTTGTTCATATTGGGTGCTTCAATGGCGCCGATGGTGCTTGTTCTCATATTCATTCTGTGAGCTAACTCTTCTTGGGTCCATCCTTTTTCCTTGCGAAAGTATGCAATTCTAAGACCAAGCATTTTGAAGTCTCTGGAAAAATCAAAGTCTTCCACCACTTCTGTTTCTTCGATAATGTCTTTCGTAGGGTCTTTCACAAACATCACCTCTAACTAATATTTTAGAGGAAAACTCAGCAATCCACCATCTGTCTATTTGGGGATAAATATCGACTAACAGCCGATAAATGTTATTTGCTAAGCTATGGGAGGGTGATATTATAGATTGCCCATCTGCTTGTTAAGATATTTTTGGCATTTGTTTCTTTTGAAGTGGTAGTGAATTATCTCTGATTGAGTGTTTATGTACTCATGGCTCTATTTTCAAACAGAATTCCTTGTGCTATAATA
>JAFXBO010000146.1 GCA_017521775.1 Clostridia bacterium
CTATGGCAACATAAATATCAACCTTGCCTCTTGATATGTATTCTGACACGAGCTTTCTTGCTCTGTCCTCCATAAATCCATAATATCTTGGAACCTTTACAGAGTAATCAGAATATCTGTGATTTACCGATTTTAATTCGCAAACTATTTTCTTTCCATCAAATATGGCTTCGTTTCTGCCATATCCGGTCATACTTTTAATCAAGAATTTCACCCACTTTATCATTATTCGTATAATTATATCACATTTTTTCATAAATGAACATACTTTTTTGAAAAAATTCTCAAAAAATTACTATTAATTTAAGATATATTCAAATTTATTCTGATTTTTTACATCATTTAATATTGGAAATGGATATGATTTGTTATTTGAGTTTTTCCATACCTCTCCGCCATAATCAACACAATCCCATCCCAACAAGCCACCTTCATAAACAGGGGCAAAGAAGAAATTCTTGTCTTTTAATTCAGAATAGGTTTTTCTAATTCCCGATATTGACTCTTGCCCTCTTTCTCCCGAAAGTTCAATCTCGTCATAACTAAAATCACTATCAATTCCTCCACCTATTGCATAACCACAAATTTCCCCGTATTTTCCGTTAGTGGATATTTGTTTATTTATAGAAACACTACCCAAAACATAGCTATCCTGACAATATCCGATAATTCCCCCTGAATATACACTGTTTAAAGGCTCATTATTTCCATTTTGCTTTAGATTGCCTGTTGTATATACATTTTGTATGCTTGCATTTTCACAAAATCCACTTATTCCTCCAATATATCCCTCATTTGAGATAGCTTCAATATCACCATCGGAAAAGCTGTTCATTACAAGACCGCCACTGATAAGTCCACATATACCACCAAGATATGCATTTGAGTTATTTTTTCTTTTTGATTTAAAATATATTTTCCCATCAGATGAACATTTATATATTTCTCCACTGTTCATTAGTCCTGCAATACCACCACAATATCCTGTGTTGGAATCAGAGTTTATATCATTGTTTGCATAGCAGTTATAAATATAGCCTGAATAATTGCTTCCACTTATACCTCCCACAACAACATTAGAGGACTTTCCTCCCTGAACAGTATTAAGCTTTGCATCGTGTGAACAATCAAATATAAAGCCCTCGTTCATTCCTGAAATTCCACCGATTGATGCAGACTCTGTATCTGCATTAATCGAAATCTTGGAATCTGTCGAAATAATATTTGTATAATTAATTCCACATATTCCACCAATGACAGTTTCTCCGTTTCTGTCATAAACATCAAGCTTGCCATTTGCATCACAGTTTTCAATTTTTCCATAGTTTACACCTGCAATTGCTCCAACGGTTCCCCTGACATTTCCTGACACATTCTCTAATTTTAAATTCCTTACCTCTCCACCATATATAACCCCGAATAATCCATATTGCATAACATTGTTTATGTGAGAAAGCTTTAGATTTCTTATTGTGTGTCCACAACCATCAAGAGTTCCTGAAAAACTCTTGTGAAGATTTCCATATTCATCACTGATACCTAATGGCACCCAATATTTTTCCTTTAAGTTTTTATACTCTAAATTAATATCGTTTGCAAGATAATAATGAGAATTAAGTGACCTTGAAATATTTACCAGATCTTCTTCATTGCTTATCTTCTTTGGAGCATATTTGGTTATACCCGCTATAAGTTCAGGCTTATGTATGTTTTTTAAAGTCGGCAAAATAAACGAGGGTGAATTTTTCATTGTCCACACATTTTCAAAATTCCAACCTAACCAATTTTCATAAAAGCTCTTTGATTTAAGTTCCTCCCAGCTAACCTCATTGCCGTCCTGTGTATTTTCACCAATATTTATGTCATCACCAGAAAGCATATCAGAATATGCATAGTTATTTATTGTTTTACCACCTTCCTTGTTGGTAGTAATTCGTCCTGTTTTTATTAAAATATCATTATTAACTTCCATTGATGCTGCAACAGTGTTTATTATAATTCCACCGGAATTTATTCCTGCTACAGAAGATGCATACATTCCTGAATTAACTATGTTAACTGCCGAAATACAATTCTCTATACCACCAAAATTTGTTCCTGCTATTCCACCTGCATAAGAATTACTTTCCACAGAATAAACTGCAGAAACGCACTCTACTATTTCTCCATCATTTTTTCCGACAATTCCACCTGCAATATTCTCTTTCGCCACAACACTTCCACTTGTGTGACAATTAATTATCTTACCTTTATTGGAAATACCTGCAATTATCCCTGTATTCTTTTTACCACTTACAACTGCATCAACATACAGATTTTTTATAGTCGCACCATCAATCTGACCAAATAAACCTGCATCAGTTTCAACATCTATTTTTAAACCCCTTATATAGTGTCCTCCACCATCAAAGACTCCACTGAAGTTTTTTTCATTTCTCATTAACCCTATCGGAATCCAATCCTTGTTATAGTCTATATCAATGCATAATAAGAAACACTTATCAGGATACCTTCTGATTTGCTCAAATTGATAAGCAGAATGAATCTGATACGGATTTTTAACTGTTCCGTTTCCAATCGTAAATGGCAAAACAGATATATTCCTCAAAGAATAAACACCACTTTTCTTGCCATCCATTCCCTCTAAAACAAGGAAAATATCATATACCTTTTGTGGCTCTGCCTTAAGATTTACAGAAATTTCTTTATTTCTTACAGAAATAGATGTTAAAAGTGTACCTACTCTATCTCGGGAAATTTCATAATTAAAATCATTTCCCTCATTTTCAACCATCTCATAATATACAACACAAGGTTGGTCAGTCTTTAATGTAACATTAATTGTCTTTGAACTTCCAGATACATCGGTTTTGGGATATCCGTTTAAAAATCTCACAGAACTCTGTCCGTTTTGTGATAGCTCATTATATGCATTCATCAGATAAAGTGCATCTTTAACACTTATTCTATCATCACCTTTTAAATATCCCCCGTCTGTTTTAGGATATATGTTTTCATTTACTGCATAGCCCACATAATTTTTTGCATACGAAGATACATCAAAAACTTCATCAGCATCATAGCTTCCAAATGATTTTTCATCAATGTTATGTACCCTTGATAAAAATACAACTGCATCCTGCACCTTTAAATATCCTTTGGAATTAAATGAGTTTTCTCCATCACCCAATGCATATCCTTTATTCTGAGCCACTGCAATATACTTATAATCCCACTCTGCTTCATATACATCATAAAATGTGCATAAAAGCTCATCGTCAGTCTGTCCCACCAAAAGCGCAACAAATTCTCCCCTTGTGATATACTTATCACCCTGAGGCTTTTTTTCTTCATCAAGAATTTTATAATAGTTTTCATAAATACTTTCTAAATAAGTTTCAGCATAAGCATTCCTGATGCAAAAACAAAATAATACCGAAAGTAGTATCAAAAGCTTTCTCACACATTTCATCTCCATTCTTTTTTTACTATTGACTACACTCCCATAATGATATAAAATATCTTCAAGGGAGTGATATCTATGAATTTCTTTAATGACGGAACAATTATCTGTGTATGTTGCAAGGAGCGGTTTCATCCTTGCCACATTATGATATCCTCCAAAAACATCGGAATTTGTTCTGAGTGCATTAAAAAGTTCGAGGCCATTCCATTATTTAATCCCCTTGAGGGAGCTGGAAAGGTCAGCTATTATATTTCAGGATATTATTATAATGATATACTAAAACAACTTATTCATCGCTATAAATTTAGCAGTGAATATGCCCTTTCTGACTTATTTTCCAAAATGCTCCTTGACAGAGTAAAGGACATATCAGAACTTCACGAATTTGATTTTATAACAAGTGTTCCAATCTCAAGAAAACGACTTTTAAAAAGAGGATTTAATCAGGCAGAACTAATTGCAAAAAAGGTTTCACAAATGCTTGAAATCCCCTATGTTAATTGCATACATAAATGCCGTCACACAGTTGCTCAAAGTACACTAAAGAAAAGTAAAAGAGCTGACAACATCCGTGGCGCATTCCTTGCAGATTCA
>JAFXBO010000147.1 GCA_017521775.1 Clostridia bacterium
ATTCAGTAAAAAACAACTTGAGTATTGGAGACTGGCAAATCATAGATGGAATATCAAGCAGGGTGCAACAAGAAGTGGTAAAACATTCTTAGATTATTATCTCATTCCTAAAAGAATTTTGGATTGCAAGGGAAATGGTCTTATTGTTCTTCTGGGAAACACAAGAGGAACTCTTAACAGAAATGTTTTAGAGCCTATGAGAAATATCTGGGGAAAGGAATTAGTTGGGAACATTGGTGCAGACAACACTGTGAATATGTTTGGAAGAAAAGTTCACACACTCGGAGCAGACAAGGTCACTCAGGTGCAGAAGCTTCAGGGAGCAGGCATTGAATATTGCTATGGTGATGAGGTTACCACATGGAATGAAGAAGTCTTTGCAATGCTCAAATCCCGACTTGATAAACCAAATTCTTTGTTTGATGGTACTTGTAATCCTGATTCACCAAACCACTGGTTAAAAAAGTTTTTGGATAGCGATGCAGATATATTCCTGCAGCATTACACAATAGATGACAACCCTTTTAACAGTCCTGAGTTTGTAAAAAACTTAAAGAAAGAATATTTCGGAACTGTATATTATGACCGTTTTATTCTTGGGGAATGGGCTGCAGCAGAGGGGCTTGTTTACCCTATGTTTTCTCCCGAAAAACATATTGTTAATGAGTGTGAAGATAACAATGGAGAGTTTTATGTATCTATTGACTATGGGACAAACAATCCGACATCTATGGGGTTATGGCACAAAAATACGGGTATTGCAACAAGAGTAAGTGAGTATTATTACGACAGCAAAAAAACTATGCACCAACTTACTGATGAGGAATACTATGAGGCGTTGGAGAATCTTGTGGGAGAGAGAAAAATCAGATATGTCATTGTTGACCCCTCTGCTGCAAGCTTTATAACAACCATTAAAAGACACGGAAAGTTTATTGTCAAAAAAGCAGATAACAGGGTTTTGGATGGCATAAGGTTTTGCTCTACACTGCTTTCTAAAAACAAACTAAAAATTCATTCTTCCTGCAGTGATATTATCAGAGAATTCGGGGCATATCGATGGGACAATGAGGCAGTTGAGGATACAGTGATTAAGCAAAACGACCATGCTATGGACGATATGAGATATTTTTGTCAGACTGTTATGAGAAAAGAAAGATAGAAAGGATTGGTGCCGTTTGAAAAGAATTTCTGGTTTATTCAGAAAAAAAGATTTTGAGGGTTCCATTATGCCATTATCACAAATGTCTAAAGCAATCTCCGAATGGAGCTCATTATATGAGGGTAAGCCATATAAAGACACAGAGAATAGCCTAAATATTGCTGCGGGAATTTGTTCTGAGCTTGCAAGGCTTACTACTATTGAATTTTCTTCTGAAATAAGTGGTGGGTCAAGAGCAGAATACCTAAACAGACAATATCAAAGGGTGATTGCAAAGTCAAGAAACTTTGTGGAACACGCCTGTGCAGAGGGTGGAGTTATTCTAAAGCCCTATCTTCATAATAATGAAATCTATGTAAGCATAGTTTTAGCTGAGTCATTCTATCCGACTGACTTTGGTGCTGATGGGGAAATTTATGGTGGAGTGTTTTTCGAGAGTTTTGAAAAAAATGGATACTATTACACAAGACTTGAAGAACATAAATTAAGAGATGGCAGATGCATCATAAGAAATTCTGCATATAAGAGTAAATTCAAAAATGTACTTGGAAAAGAGATATGTCTTGGAGAAGTTTCTAAATGGTCAGGGTTAGAGCCTGAATGCATCATTGAAAATATAAAAAGACCGCTATTTGTTTATTTTAAGATGCCTTTGGCAAACACAGTTGATGCAAATTCGCCATTGGGCGTATCTGTTTTTTCAAGAGCAGTTAATTTGATTAAGGATGCAAATACACAATATAAAAATTTGCTGTGGGAATTTGAAAGTGGAAAAAGGGCGTTATATCTTGATGAGTGTGCTATCCGTCAGGATGAGGACGACAATCCTCTAATCCCTGACAGAAGATTATATAAGATGCTTTCAACAGGTGATGATACCCTATTTGAGGATTGGACACCGTCTATAAGGCAGACAGAGTATTTAGAAGGTCTTGACAGAATTCTAAGAAGTATTGAATTTAATTGTGGTCTTGCTTATGGAACCTTATCTAACTTACAATATTCCGATAAAACTGCAGAGGAAATCAAAGCATCAAAGCAAAGAAGCTATGCTACTGTTTGCGATATTCAGAACTCTTTAAAGAAGGCATTTTGTGAGCTTTTAGAGGTTTTTGATATTTATGTTGATATCTATGATTTGGCTCCAAGAGGAAAGTTTAGTGTTTCATTCAATTTCGATGATAGTATAATATGCGACAGAACCACAGAATTCTCAGAAAGAATGTCACTTGTTGACAAGGGGATTATTGCTCCCTGGGAAATGCGTGTATGGTATATGAATGAAGAGCCTGAGACAGCAAAACAGAGGATAGGTGAAATAAATGAAATACAGTTGTGCAACACTTTGGCATAAACTGCCTGGTGGAAATTATAAAAGAATATTATTTGACCGTGTGCTGATAACAAAAAAAAGAGGTGCAAATATAGGTGGTTCGGTTGTTGACAGCCAGAACTCAATGAGGGCAAGGATATTTTTGCCTTCAAAAATTGATATATCAATTGGTGATATGATATTTGATGGGTATGAGGCCAGCTTGTCACCCACACCTGATGCATATATCATTAAAGAAATTAAAGAGAATTTCAGCACAAGTGCTAATTTAAGACATTACAATATTATGTGTGTCTGATTTTTAAATCGGGAGGTGAAAATGTGGATAGAGAATTTTTGGAATCGCTTGGGATTGCAGATGAAAACATTGAATTAATAATAAGAAGAGCCGATGATGAAATATCAAAGGAAAGGCTTATTAATTCTGCACAGAACGAGTTATCAAAAAGAGGCGTTAAAAATGTAAATGCTGCTATGAAGCTTTTGGATATTGAGGGGATAGAACCTGATAATCTTGTGCAAAAAATTGACGATTTTGCAGTTGAGAATGATTTCTTATTTGAAAACAACTCTCCTAAGCCTGTTTTTTCGAGCAATGTGTCATCTCCAAAAGAGAGTGGTGTCACAAAGGAAGAATTTTCAAAAATGGGATATATCGAAAGGTTAAAGCTATTTAACGAAAATCCCGATAATTATAGACAATTAACAGAGTAAAAATTGAAAGGAAGTATTTTTTATGTCAACAAAAATTAATGATTTAGTTAATCCAATGGTAATGGCAGATGCCATTTCTGCTAAAATAAGTAAAAAGATTGTGGTTTCTCCATTTGCAAAAATTGATGAATCACTATCAGGAGTTCCGGGAGACACAGTATATGTTCCTCAATACAGCTATATCGGAGATGCAGATGATATCGCAGAGGGTGCTGAGGTTGGAACATCAAAGCTTGTTGCTTCAACAACTAAAGCAACTATTAAAAAGGCAATGAAGGCAGTTGAACTTACAGACGAGGCTGTTTTATCAGGTTATGGCAACCCTGTTGGTGAAACAAGCAATCAGCTTGCTGCGGCGATTGCTGCAAAGGTTGATGCAGATGCTATGGAAGCTTTGCAACAGGCAAAACTTTCATATGATTCAACAGACGCTCAAATCAATTATGACGATATAGTTGACGCTATTGATGTTTTCGAGGAAGAGGCTAATTCTGAAAAGGTTATGTTTGTTCATCCAAAACAGCTTACTCAATTAAGACATGATGATAACTTTATTTCTGCTGATAAATACCCTGCAGCAGTTGTTATGACAGGTGAAATTGGTATGATTGCAAACACAAGAATTGTGCCATCTAAGAGAGTGCCTTTGAATAAGGATTTGCCTGAAAGATATGAATTTTGCAGTGCAAATGATGCAGATGCAGTTTTGATTGTTGAAGGTGAATCAGCACAAACAGATGAAGTTTTGTTATCTGATGTAGTAGAAGATTTACCAAATGCAAAGGCAGGAGAATATGTTAAGCTTATGGATCCGGTTGATGCAGGAGCATACTACATAAATCCGATTGTTAAGATAGAAACTGACTCTGAAATTCAGGATGAAGCACCTGCTTTAACTATCTACATTAAGAGAGACACAAATGTTGAGGCTCAAAGAGAAAGCTTGAGAAGAGTGACAGATATTTCTGTTGACAAGCTTTACACAGTTGCTTTGTCAAATACTGCAAAGGTTGTTTTGGCGAAGTTTAAGAAATAATGCTGAAAGGTATATAGATATATGACAGTTGATTATTTAATTAAATTATTTAAGAACTGTGAATATATCAAGGACTTTGAACTGGATGCCGGATTTCTTTCGGACAAAGTGAATTCGGTGTCCGTTGTGCCTGACGGTGATGAGGAAATAATAAGAGAATATGCAGATGGAGCAAAGATTAAGGGGTATAGATTTTCGTTAATTATTAGACTGCCATCTTTAATGGGAAATAACTTGCAGAATTTAAAGTTACTTGAGAATATCTCTGGGTGGATTTCCTCTGTCACCCCATCAGGACGAATGGAGGGTGTTCCTCTTAGGATAAGTGTTGTTCAAGGGGCAACCCTCTATGAAGATAATATCCACAGTTTGAAATACATAATAAAATGCAGGTTTAGTTATCTGCAGGAATAGGAGAAATATAATGAATAAAATTTCAAAGAGAAGCGAAAAGGTTGCTTTTTTTAGCACAGATTCAAAGAATAATTCATTTTCAAGAATGTGTGGATTTACTGAATTTACGGTAAGTAAAAATCCTGTTGAATATTCGAGAAAATATATTGATGAACAGACTGAGAGAAGTGATGTTGTTGCATATGCACCATCAATCAGTTATAGTTTTGATAAGTTTTCAGATGATTTGGTTCATAAGGAGTTTATTAATATATCCGACAACGAAATAGTTGGAAGTGACGCAACAAGAGACATTGTTATTGTTGATTTTTCTACTGATGGAGATATTAAGAATGCGATTTGCAGAAAGTGGACTATAATCCCTGACAGTGAGGGTAAGGATTCAAATACATATACATATTCAGGTACACTAAAGGCTAATGGGGAAATCATTTCGGGAACCGTAGTGTCAAGTGATAACTGGCAGACCTGTACATTTTTAGAAAACGATGAGTAAGCCTTTTTGCATATTGCCACAAAGTGTAGTTATTGAAGATAAGGCTTATGAAATAAACACAGACTTCAGAGTCTGGGCAGAAATATGTGATTATATAGAAAGCGATAAATTTTCCTATGAAGAAAAAATATTAAAGCTTTTG
>JAFXBO010000018.1 GCA_017521775.1 Clostridia bacterium
GAAGAGAAAATAACTTCTCTTCTGCTTGTATTTTTGTGCAAATTAGCCAACTAATCAGTTGTTCTTGTTTGATGAAAGGCTAATTACTTTTTCGGCAATGTTTGAAGGTGCAGTCTCATATCTTGTGAATTCAAAGGTGAAGCTTCCACGACCTTGGCTCATTGAACGAAGGTCAGTCGCATATTTGTGCATTTCTGACACCGGAACTTCTGCCTCAACAAGATTAAGACCTGGCAATTCACTCTCGCCCATTCCCATAATCTGGCCTCTTCGTTTATTGATATCACCAATAACATCACCCATGATGTTTTCAGGAATATATACTTTTAATGCTCCGATTGGTTCTAATAAAACAGGCTTAGCTTGCTTTAGGCCTTCCTTATATGCAATTGATGCTGCAGTTTTAAATGCCATTTCGGATGAGTCAACAGGGTGATATGAGCCGTCAAGAAGAGTTGCCTTTAAGTTAACAACAGGATAGCCAGCTAAAACTCCGTGAGCACAGGAATCTCTTAAGCCCTTTTCGACTGCAGGGAAATAGTTCTTAGGAACACTTCCTCCAAATACTTTTTCTTCGAATATCATGTCCTCTGTGATACCGGGTTCGAATTCAATCTTAACATGACCATACTGACCATGACCACCTGATTGCTTCTTATGCTTTCCTTCTACAGTTGCTTTTCCTAAAATTGTTTCTCTGTAAGGAACGATTGGGTCTTCTAATTTAACACTAACACCATATTTTGTCTTTAGTTTATTTACTATAACATCAATGTGCTGCTCGCCCTGACCATTAATCAAGGTTTGTTTTGTTTCAGAATTATTTGTAACAGTAAAAGTTGGGTCTTCGTCGGTGAGCTTCATAAGGCCACTGACAATTTTTTCTTCGTCACCCGTAGCCTCAGGATAAACTGCCATAGAGATAACAGGAGCAGGAAATTCAATACCACTTAATATAATATTTTTATTTTCTGCACATAGTGTATCGCCTGTTTTTGATTTATCAAGCTTTGCAACAACACCGATATCGCCTGCGATTATTTCAGAAGCATCCTGCTGTTTTTTGCCTGTGAGTGTGAATACCTTACCGATTTTTTCATATGTATCCTTGTTAGGATTATATAGTGTGCTGTCTGCTTTAACACTGCCTGAGTATACTCTGAATAATGACATCTTTCCAACATAAGGGTCAGCAATAGTTTTGAATATTATTGCAGATGTTGTATCCTGAGCGTCCTGAACAACTTCAACAGGCTCGCCTGTTTTTGAATTATGAGCAACCTCAGTGATTTCGTTAGGATTAGGAAGATATTTTCCGATTCCGTCCATCAAACTCATTACACCTACATTATCCTGACCAGTTCCACAATATACAGGGTATATAGTTCCGTCCTTTACACCTTGTCTAATGGCTTTTTTAATTTCATCAAAGGTGAATTCTTCGCCATTAAAATACTTATTCATAAGTGCATCGTCAGTTTCTGCGATAGCTTCCATAATCATATCGCGAAGAGGAGCAATTTCTGCTTCCATTTCTTCAGGAACAGGAATGTCAATTCTTTCAATTCCTTCATATCTTCTTGCGGTCATATCAACTATATCAACATAGCCCTTGAATTTTTCGCCTTCTCTTATAGGAATAACAAAAGGAGTGATAGATTTTCCGAATTTTTCTTTCATTTCTTCAAGAGTTTTCTGGTAGTTAGCTCTTTCATCATCCATTTTGTTAACGAAGAACATAATCGGAACACCTTTGATTTTAGCATATTTAAATACCTGCTCTGTTCCGACTGAAACACCACTTCGGCCACTCAAAACTATAAGAGCTGAATCTGCTGCGCGCAAGCCTTCCTTAACTTCGCCTGCAAAATCAAAATATCCAGGTGTATCAATCATATTATATTTCATACCCTTCCATTCAATCGGAATCATAGCTGTCTGAATGGAGAGTTGTCTTTTTACTTCTTCAGGATCATAGTCAGAAATAGTATTTCCGTCTGCAACCTTGCCCATTCTGTCAATTGCACCACTGTTAATCAGCATTGCCTCTGCGAGTGTTGTTTTTCCGGATTTTCCGTGCCCCATCATAACAACATTTCTGATACTGTCCATTTTAAAATTTCCCATTATGTTTTCCTCCTTTTTCAATATATTTGCAAAGGTTTATTAATTCTTCACAAGATATATGTTGTATATACCATAATTTTATACTATTTAAACAAAAAAAGCAATGACAGAATAGTTAAAAATTTCTGCTTGCTTTTGTATAATATGTATAAGAATAATAAAATATGAGGGCTTATAAGGGTAAAAATGAATAAAAACAGATAAGAAATTCTAATTCTTATCTGTTTTCACACAGCTTATTTTATCAATACCATAAAATTTAAATAATTCTGCTTTTTTCTCGGTAATCAATTCGCCACTCACAGCAATCGGAACTGCAGGAGGACAGGAAACGGTTGGAGAGGCACAGATTCGGCCGATTGCTCGCTCAGTTTTAACAAGCTCCTGTTTTGATAAAAGCGCCTTTCTTATTGATACAGCTTTTTCACCTTTTTCTATTCTGGGTGAATTTATCGGTTCATAATTTTCGCAAGAGGATATAAGTTTTTTGATTAAGTCAAAATCCTTTTTTGTATTTTGGGGTGTGAACATAAAGACTATAAATTCATCGTCCGAATATTCACATTCTCCACCAAGCTCTCTTAACCTTTCTGCCATTTTGTTTCCGTTTGTGTGAATTGTTATTTTTAATGGCTCACATCCGTACAGTTCAAAATTTTTGCTCTTTATATATTCCTTTAACTCATTAACACTATGAAAAGTTGATTGAATTAACTCATCATAGTTTGATGTCAAAGTCTTGTTGCATAAATCAAGTGAACAAAGCGTCAGATATGACGGACTGGTTGAAGCAAAAAATGACATTGCATCCTTAATACAAGGGGAATATATCTTGTTGTATTCCTTTGAAATATGAAGATATGCACCACCCGTTAAAACAGGCAGGGTTTTGTGAGCAGAGTCGCAACACATAGCTGCACCCAAATTAATCGGATGCATATCAAAAAATTTCAGATATGCTCCATGAGCATTATCAACAAGTAATGGGGTATCATATTTTTTGCATATCCTTGCAATTTCTTTGATATCACTCATTTGTCCAATATAGTTTGGCGAGGTTATATAAAGAGCAAATGGCTCATATTCTTTTAAAACCCTTTCAGCTTCATCTGCAGTGATTGAACCACTGCAAAGTGAATTTGAATTTTTGGGATATATCCAGCACACATCTAAATCAAGTGCTGCCACAGTATAGACAAATGATTTATGTACATTTCTTGCAGCAGCAATCAATGGCTTTTTACTGGTGTTTATTAAAGCAGCATATATCATTGCACGAATACAAAGCGATGAGCCTTCAGTTGAATAGAAGGTATCACCTGTATCAAATATTTTAGAAGCATTTTTTTCGCTCTCTCGTATAATTCCGTCTGCTTCATACAGGCTGTCAGCACCATAAATTTCGGTTATGTCCATAGACTCACAACCTAAATATTCTACGCCTTTGTGACCTGGCATATGAAATCTTGATATGTCGCTGTCGGAATATTTTTTTACAAAATCAAATATTGGAGTTTTCATCTTCATAAGCAATCTGCATCATTATTGCACATTCAATTCTCTTTTTAAAAAGTTCACAGCCATATTCATAAATCCCTGAAACACTGCCTGTTGCGTGATATGAATTTGCAGCGCAGCCACCTGCACAGTATAGCTTTGCCCAGCAATCTCTGCAATCAGGTCTTGAGTATGCATTGCATTTTTTGAATTCATTTTGAACTTCGGTGTTTGTTACACCATTATATATATCGCCTAATTTATACTTCTCATCGCCGACAAACTGGTGGCAAGGATATAAATCTCCCCATGGGGTGACAGCCATATATTCAGTTCCTGAGCCACAGCCCGATACTCGCTTATATATACAAGGTCCGTTTTTTAAATCTATCATATAATGATAGAATGTAAATCCGTTCCCGTTTTTCTTTCTTTTAATCATTTCTTTTGCAAGAATTTCATATTGCTCAAACAAAACAGGTAAATCTTCGTCAGTAAGTGCTGACGGGTCTTTTGGCGAGCATACAACAGGCTCCATACTTAATTCGGTAAAACCTAAATCTGCCATATGGAAAATATCATTTGTAAAGTCGGTGTTATGGTGGGTAAATGTTCCTCTCATATAATAGCTTTTATCCCCACGCCTTTTTACAAACTCCTGAAATTTTGGAACAATTGTATCGTAGCTTCCTTTGCCCTCATAATTCACTCTGAATTTATCGTGAACTTCTTTTCTTCCGTCAAGACTAAGAACAACATTGTCCATTTCCTTGTTGCAAAAATCAATCACATCATCATCAATTAGAACACCATTGGTTGTAAGTGTAAATCTGAAATTTTTGTTGTGTTCTTTTTCAATGCTTCTGGCATATTTAACAAGGTCCTTAACAACCTGCCAGTTCATTAGTGGCTCGCCACCAAAAAAATCGACCTCAAGATTGTGTCTTGTTCCTGAGTTTTCAATAAGGAAATCCAAGGCCCTTTTTCCTGTTTCAAAGCTCATTAGCGCTCTGTCGCCCTGATATTTTCCCTGACTTGCAAAGCAATATGAACAATTAAGATTACAGGTGTGAGCAATATGTAAGCACAGAGCTTTTATAACACAACTGTTTTTATTTAGCTTTGGTGTTAATTCTTCATAATTATCTTTGGTAAAGAGCTTGTTTTGTCTTTCAAGAGTTTTTACATCCTCAATGCACTCTTCTACCTCATCTCTATTGACATCATATCTTTTTGTGATATCCAGAATGATTTCGTCTTCTGATTTATTTTTAAAGCTTTCGATTATATCATAAGCAACCTCGTCAACCATATGAACAGAGCCGCTTGCAGTATCAAGAACTATGTTATATCCGTTAAGCTTATATTGATGAACCATAATAACCTCCACACTGTAAAAACGCCGCCATTAAAGGCGGCATTTTAATTATTTGTTTTCGTTTTCGCACTGTTGGTTTATAGCGCCACAAGATGTTTTGCAAGCTGACTGGCAAGATGTCTGACATTCGCCACAGCCGCCGTTTTTAGCACTCTTGCAAAGGTCACGAGTTTCAATTGTTTTAATTCTATTCATTAAAAACACTCCATTTCATATTTATATTTAAAATCATACAGATTATATCATAAAAGGATAATTGTGTCAAGGGGTTGTTTTGTGGTAACACTCTAAAAAAATATAAATAATACAAAAAGATATTGCAATTTACTATAATATTTGATAAAATATAGGAAGTAAAAAAACGAAAGGTGAAAAGAAAATGAAAAATACTGAAAAAACAATGGACAAAATTGTGACACTATGCAAAGGAAGAGGTTACATATTTGCAGGCTCTGAAATATATGGTGGCTTGGCAAACACTTGGGATTATGGTCCTTTGGGTGTTGAATTCAAAAACAATGTCAAAAAAGCCTGGTGGAAAAAATTCATTCAGGAATCAAAATATAATGTAGGTGTTGATTGTGCAATCCTTATGAACCCTCAGACATGGGTTGCATCAGGTCATATAGGTGGTTTTTCAGACCCATTGATGGACTGTAAGGAGTGTAAGGCTCGTCACAGAGCAGATAAACTTATCGAAGATTTTGCATTCAATAAGGGTGAAAGCTTAACTGTTGATGGCTGGAGTAATGAGAAGATGCTTGAATTTATCAAGGAAAACAATATTGTTTGTCCTGAGTGCGGAAAGCAGAATTTCACAGATATCCGTCAATTTAACCTTATGTTCAAGACATTCCAGGGTGTTACAGAGGATTCAGCATCAACTGTTTATCTTCGTCCTGAAACTGCACAGGGTATTTTTGTAAACTTTAAGAATGTTCAGCGTTCATCAAGAAAGAAAATTCCTTTTGGTATCGGACAGGTTGGTAAATCATTCAGAAACGAAATCACACCAGGAAACTTCACTTTCAGAACAAGAGAATTTGAACAAATGGAATTGGAATTTTTCTGTGAGCCTGGAAAGGATATGGAATGGTTCTATTATTGGAAGGATTTCTGTATGCAATGGTTGTTGGATTTGGGAATGAAGAAAGAGAACTTGAGATTTAGAGATCATTCTCCTGAAGAGCTTTCTCACTATTCAAATGCAACATCTGATATTGAGTTTGTATTCCCATTTGGTTGGGGAGAATTGTGGGGTATTGCTGACAGAACAGACTTTGACTTAAAGCAACATCAGACACATTCAGGTGAAAGTATGGAATATATTGACCAGGTAACAAATGAAAGATATATCCCATATTGCGTTGAGCCATCATTGGGTGCAGACAGAGTAACATTGGCATTCTTGGTTGAGGCATATGATGAGGAGGATTTGGGTGACGGAGATACAAGAGTAGTATTGCATCTTCACCCTGCATTAGCACCTGTTAAGGCAGCTGTTCTTCCGCTTTCAAAGAAGCTTTCAGAGGGAGCAACAAAGGTATTTGAAGAGCTTTCTAAAAAATATAACTGTGAATATGATGAAGCAGGCTCAATCGGTAAGCGTTACAGAAGACAGGACGAAATCGGAACACCTTGGTGTATCACATATGACTTTGACTCTGAAACAGACGGAACAGTAACAATCCGTGAAAGAGACTCAATGGAACAGACAAGAATTAAAATTGAGGATATCGATAAGTATATCGAGGAAAGATTGAATTTCTGATTATCGGGAGGAATTGGTTATGAAAATTATTGATGAATTTAAAACCTTCATTGCAAGAGGAAATGTGATTGACATGGCTGTCGGTATCATTATTGGTACTGCTTTTACCAAAATCGTAAATTCTCTTGTTGCTGATGTCATCACTCCTGCAATTTCTGTAATTACAGGAAAGGTTAATTTTTCAGACTTAAAGTATGTTATTGCAGAGGCTACAGAAACGACTGCAGAAAATGCAGTAAAATACGGAAGCTTTATTCAGGCAGTTATTGACTTTTTGATTATTGCAGTAGTTGTATTTGCTATGGTTAAAATCATAAACACAACTAAGGCAAGATTTGAGAAAAAGCAAGAAGAAATTGAGGCAGAAGAGCCTCCAAAACCATCAAATGAAGAAATTTTGTTAACAGAAATCAGAGATTTATTAAAAAAAGATTAAGGAGTAGGTCTATTATGGGAAAAACATATAAGTTTTTAGCATTTGACTTTGGTGCATCAAGTGGAAGAGCAATGCTTGCCACATTTGACGGAGAGAAAATTAAATTAGAAGAAAAGCACCGTTTTGCAAACGACCCTGTAACAATGAATGGCGGATTTTATTGGGATGTTATGAGATTGTTCCACGAAATCAAGCAGGGAATCTTGGCTTGTGCAAATTCAGGGGACAGGGATATTGATTGTATTGGTATTGATACATGGGGAGTTGACTATGGCTTGCTTGATAAGAACGACAAGCTTCTTTCAAACCCATATCACTACAGAGATACAAGAACAGACGGAATGTATGATGAAGCATTTAAGAGAGTTCCAAAAGAAGAAATTTTTAATTCAACAGGTATAGCTTTTAACTGGTTTAATACACTTTTCCAGATGCTTTCAGCAAAGCTTTCAGGAGATGTTGCATTGGAAAATGCAAAAACACTTTTGTTTATGCCTGATTTATTGAATTTCCTTTTGACAGGTGAAAAGAGATGTGAATACACAATCGCATCAACATCTCAAATGTTTGATTCAAGAACACATACCTGGGCAACAGACCTACTAAAAAAGCTTGATTTGCCTACAGATATATTTGCTAAAATGGTATATCCTGGTGAACAGGTTGGTGTGTTACTACCTGAAATCGCAGAGGAATTAGGAGTTTCTCAAATTCCTGTAATTGCAGTTGCATCTCACGATACTGGCTCAGCTGTTGCATCTGTTCCTGTAGTTGATAATGAAGATTTTATCTATATATCAAGTGGAACCTGGTCTTTGATGGGTGTTGAGTTGAAAGAGCCTAATGTAACTAAAGATGCTTTAAAATATAATTTCACAAATGAGGGTGGAGTCAACAAGACCATAAGATTTTTGAAAAACATTATGGGCTTATGGTTAATTCAGGAGTCAAAAAGACAATGGAAGAGAGAGGGAGAAGAGCTTACATTTGATGAGCTTGAGCAACAGGCAAATGCAGCAAAACCATTTGAAAGCTTTATCGACCCTGATTATCCTGCATTCCAGACACCTGGTAATATGCCAAGAAGAATAAGAGAATATTGTGAAAAAACAGGACAAAAAGTTCCTGAAACTAAGGGTGAAGTAATAAGATGTATTGCTCAGAGCTTGGCATTTAAATACCGTCAGACAGTTGAAGGTATGGAGGATGTAACAGGCAATAAGTATTCTGTTGTCAACATTGTTGGTGGTGGAATTAAGGATAAAATGATTTGTCAGTTTACTGCCAATGCAACAAAGAGAACTGTTTTAGCAGGTCCTGTTGAGGCTACAAGTATCGGTAACGTTATTGTTCAGGGAATTGGTGTCGGAGCAATAAAAGATATAGAAGAGGGCAGAAAAATTGTCAGAAAATCTTTTGACATTGCAACATATGAACCACAAAACTCAGATGAGTGGGATAAGGCATATGAAGCATGGAAGAAGATTGTGCTTGGTTAAAATGAAGAGATTAATATGCTTTGTGCTTATATTTATGATGTCATATGTATCTTGTTTTGCACAGGATATCGATATCAAAGCATATAAAGAAAAGGACACCAATAAACTCATAGAACTAAAGATAAATGAGCCGGACCAGATGGCTGTTGCTGTTATATATACATCCGATAACAGAATTTATAATTCTCAGATAGTAAATATAAAGGATAAAAAAGCAGAGCTTAGGCTAATGTGTCCTGACACTGAATTTGTTTTAAAGCTATATACTGATTTAGGGACAGATAAATCATATTCTGTTCCATCTGACAAAATCGAATATTATGAAAAAGAATTTGTCCCTGTATATGGAAATACTGCCGCAGCAATTGGTGCTTTTGCAGTTGTCAAGGATGTTTGCGAGGAATTAAATGTATCAAATGAGGCAGTTGCATCATTGACAGTTCTATATAGAGGTGAAGAATGCAAGGTTGAGTTCGACATTGATTATTTGCTTTCTTATCAGGAAAGTGAGGAAAGCATTTCAGTTCTTGACCTTGAGGCAGGGGATATCATAAGGCTTAAAGCAACTCTTTCAGGAAAGCTTGTTGGTGCAGAGTTTATTTTTAAAGCACCAAAAACTGATGTGGTTTTGGATGAAGAGGAAGCATCAAGACTATATACAACAATAACTGATAAAAAGAATATGAATGTATTCGGAGTTGTTGCAGATGTTTATGATGACACTCTTGTGTTATATAACCAAGGTGGGCTTGAGCGTGATGCATTGTATCTTGATATTGATCCAAATACAGTCGTGTATGGTTTTGATGCAAGCTTAAGAAAGGATAATGTGAAGATATTATCGGCTAAAAAAATTCCGAAGTCTGAGATATTTTCAAAGGATGAGGATGATAACATAACAAACTGGGAGGAAAAAAGAGACAGAGTGTATGCATATGTAAGAGTATATGATGGCATTGTGTGTGATGTTATGTTATATGAAAATTATTAAAATAAAAGCAGGCAAAATTGCCTGCTTTTATGTATTTGTGCGTAGTTTTTTATATTTTTCTTTTGTGGCAATTCCGCCTCTTATATGTCTTTCTGACTTGTTTACATTCAGTATATCGGAAACATTTTTGGAAAGTTCGCTGTTTAATTTTTGCAGTCTTTCGGTAACATCCTTGTGAACTGTTGACTTGGAAATATGAAATTCCTTTGCAGCAGCACGAACTGTGGAATTGTTATCTATAATGTAGTTGGCAAGCTCAATTACTCTGTGCTCAATATAATCCTTCATACAAACACCTCTTTTACATATATTCAATACTATGCAAAATAAGGTGTTTGTATGCTCATATTAATCTTTAAATGCGTCACCTGTTGCAGGATTAT
Source organism: Clostridia bacterium (assembly GCA_017521775.1). Lineage (GTDB taxonomy): Bacteria > Bacillota > Clostridia > UBA1381 > UBA1381 > RGIG1988. The sequence continues at coordinate 10,083 of JAFXBO010000018.1, forward strand.
CAATCAGCTTTCCATTCTCGTCAAATCGGGAGCCGTGGCAAGGACAATCCCAGGAATGTTCAGCCTTATTCCATTTAAGAGCGCAACCTAAATGAGGGCATCTTTTTGTAGTTGGTGACATAAAGTTCGTGAGAGTTTCAAAGCAGTTGGAGGCAAGCTGAGGTTTTAAGATGTTTCTTGAGGGAGAAAAAATATCGGAATATTCATTTTCTTTTCCCATAACCATATCGCATAAAATTTTTGCAGCCACCATCGAAGAGGTAATGCCCCATTTATTAAAGCCTGTTGCAACATATAAATCAGGAGTTGTTTTAGAATATTGACCGATATATGGAATACTGTCAAGGCTCATACAGTCCTGAGTTGCCCATTGATAAGAGATTTTGGCATCAGGATAATGTTTCTTTTGAAAATTTATTAATTCATTAAAAGAACCACCATTTTTTCCTGTTCTGTGACCTCCTCCTCCAAGGAGAAGATAATCTTCATAATTTCTGAATGATAATCCCTTGTCATTCTCATCAACATACATTCCATCAAAATTTTGAGCGTTTTTTAGTGCAATAACATATGAACGATGCTGATATAGCTTTAAAAAGTAACTGCCGTGTTTATTTATAAAAGGGAAATGAGTTGTAACAATTATTTTTTTCGCGTTAATTTCTCCACTGTCAAATATAGCCTTGTCTGGCGTAATGTCGCGAATAAAGGTGTCTTCATAAATGTTTAAGTCCTTTGAAATCTGATCAATAAATTTAAGTGGATTAAACTGTGCCTGCTTTTCAAGACGAACTGCACCTGAGGTTTTAAATGGCAGTTCAATATTTTCACAAAAATCTGCCACACCACCTATTGAGTTAATTGCCCTGACTTCGTTTTCAATTTTTTCTCTGTCCGAAATTGAGTAGGTATATGCACTTTTTTCTTCAAAATCACAGTCAATGTTTTCGCATAGCTTAAAATAATCTCTTACTGCATCTTCATTAGCCCTTAGATATTTTTGTGCAAGCTCTTTATTAAAGCTTTTAATGAGCTTATCATAAACAAGTCCGTGTAAAGCCGTGATTTTTGCAGTTGTGTTTTTGGTTATACCTGAGGCAATTTTATTCCCCTCAACGAGAATATAATCTATCCCTGCTTTTTCTAAAAAGTATGCACAAAGAATGCCTGAAAGCCCTCCGCCAATAATCAAAACATCAGTTTTATTGTTTCCATTGAGTTTATCAAAGCTTGGCAATTCCACTTCTTCTGACCATACAGATTTCGTCATAAAAAATTCCTCCCCGTAAATAGTAGTATTATGGACAATAAAAACGGAAATTATTATGAACCCCTTTTTATCAGATAAATAATTATATTGACTTTTTGTTTTTTCTGTGTTACACTAAAAAAAATTAAATAAATTCACACAAAGTGTTGACTATTCTGTTTGGGGATAGTTGGTGAAAAGGGAATGAGGTGCGAATCCTCTGCGATTACAGTCGCTGTATGTATCCGATGTTTTTTGTCCGTCGGTGAAAGCCGGTCATTGGGAAACTGAGAAGGCAGGGCAGGAAAATGCTAATAGGATACGAGTCAGAAGACCTGCTTTGATGTTATACCGTAAGTGCTTATGCATAGGTGTAACAGTTTCAGCTTGACTCTTTTCAGAGTCTTTTTGGGGTGTGAAATTCACAGGAAAACTCTGCTGTGGTAATGAAAATTGCCGCAGTTTTTTTGTTTTTTTTGCGGCACAAAATGGAGGGATTACAAATGAAAACAAAAAGAATTTTATCACTATTTATTATCATCTCTATGATGATGAGCTTATGCGGTTTTTCTGTACAAGGTGAGGAAAATCCGCAGATTTCAATAATTCACAACATTGCCGAAAAGTACACCACTGAGGCAATATTAAGTGATGAAAACATTTATTGGTTTTTAGCAGACCTTGCGGAATATGCCAAGCTATATCCTGATAGTGAGCATATTATGAGTGAGGAGCTAAAGCAAGCTGCTCTTGACAAAGTTATTGAATTTGCTGACAATGCAACAGCACCGGGAGATTTGGCAAAAGCAATTATTGCAATGCGTTCTCTTGGCTATGATGCAAGAAAAGTAACAACAAAAGAGTTGCAGGAAATTGATGTTGTTGCAAAGCTTACAGCGCTTGTAGATGCACAATCAACAGATGTGACAAATCCTTACACACTTTCATATGTAATAATTGCTTTGCAGCAGGGAGCAGAATATGCAACTGAAACACAAATGAACTGGCTTTTAGAACAGGCAATTACAACAAAAGATGCATGGCAGGATACAATGTGGGGACCTGACGGTGCAGCTCCGATGGTGTTGGCACTTCGTCCTTATTACGATACAAATGATGATATTAAAACACTTGTAGATGAAACCATTGATATTATTAAAAATTGTCAGACTGACACAGGAATGATGACAGACAGCGTTTGTTCTACAGGAGTTTCAATGATGGCTCTTGGGGCGATGGGAATTGACTGTGAAACGATTGTGAAAAACGAAAAAAGCCTTATTGACGGAATGATGACATATGCAACCCAAGGTCTTGATGGATTTAATCAGTGGGGTTATTCATTCGATACAGAACAGGGCTTCAGGGGTCTTCTTGCATGGCAGTTATCAAAAAAAGGTGAAGTGATTTTTGATTTCTCCTCATATCCGATGAATGAGGCAAAGGCAACAGCTGATTTGCCGGAACTTCCAACAGAACCTACACCAGAGCCAACACCTGGTTATCCGTCTAACGAAACAACTGAAACAATATCAATTAAAATTAAAGTTATGATGCATAATGAAGAAGAGTGTAACAATTCTTATACATACAAAAACAATTCCGATGAGTACACTGCGCTTGTTAATCAGACAGTTATTGCAGAAATAGGAACAAGTGTATATGATGTTTTGGTTGAAGCCCTTACACTAAGCAGAATTAATTATGTTGAGGGAAGCAGAGGATATATAGTCTCAATTGACGGAGTGGATGAATTTGAACACGGAGACAAATCAGGCTGGATGTTTATGGTAAATGGAGAGCATATAAATACAGGTAGTGGTTCAACATTGCTTACTGAAGATTCAACAGTCACATGGTTTTACACTGATAATTACGAAAAGGAAAAGGGTTCTGAAAGCTTTTCCACTTCGCTTGGCGGTAAGCCGACAGTAGTAGTGAAAAAAGAAGAAGAGGAAGAAGTTAAAGAAGAGGAAAAGAACGAAGAAGAAATTGTAAAGCCTGAAAAGATAGAATTTACTGAAAACACTTATTCGGATGTCAAAAAGGATGATTGGCATTATGAAGCAGTAAAATATGCGTTTGAAAACAATCTTATGCAAGGAACAGAAAACGGATTTGAGCCTGATGAAAAAATGACAAGAGCAATGCTTGTGACTGTTCTTTATAGACTTGAAAGCCCTGTCGAGAAATCTCAGTTTTCTGATTTTTTAGACATCGAAGAAGGTGCATGGTATGAAGACAGCGTTTTATGGGCGGCAGAAAAGAAAATTGTGACAGGTGTGAGTGATACCGAATTTGCACCGAATCAAGAACTTAGCCGTGAGCAGATGGCAGTTATTCTTTATCGTTATGCAAAATCAATAGGGATTAACACAGAGAATACCTCAAATCTTAATGAATATAAAGACCAGGAAGAAATCAGCGATTGGGCGCTTGATGCATTTGTCTGGGCAAATTCTGTTAACTTGATAAATGGTATTGGAGAAAATGAACTGTCGCCGAAAGCAAGTGCAACAAGAGCGCAGATTGCAACAATTCTGATGCGATTTTGTGAGATGATTTCCAAATAAAAAGGACAAAAGGTATTATGAAGAATAGAACAAAAATTATTGTAGGAATTATAATTGCAATTTCTCTTATAGCCGCATTTTTTGCGAATAGCGAAGTGCCTCAAAATCAAAGTTTTGATGAGGTGCAGATTGAAGAAACTGTAAAAGAACCTGAATTGATAACAGAAGACATTGAAGAACCGTCAAAAGAAACTCCTGCTCTTGAACAAAAAGAGCAGGAGAAACCAAAGAAAACGGAAGAAGCAGCGAAACAAAAAGAGGCAGAGCCTGTTATTGAAGAAATATTAGAGCCTGAGAAAAAAGACGAATTAACTTGCACAATGTCGGTAAGATGTGATACAATTATTAAGAATATTGCATTGCTTGATGTGGAAAAAAGAGAGTTGCTGCCGCCAAATGGTGTAATTTATCCTGAACAAACGAGAGTACTTTTTGAGGGTGAAAGCGTATTTGACCTTTTATTGAGGGAAACTAAGAAAAATAATATACATATGGAATTTGTAAAAACACCTGTTTATAATTCGGCGTATGTTGAGGGAATTGGTAATTTTTATGAATTTGATTGTGGCGACCTTTCTGGTTGGATGTGCAAAGTTAACGGACAATTTTTAAAATGCGGTCCCTCAGATTATATTTTAAAGGATAAAGACAAAGTTGAATGGGTTTATACCTGTGACCTTGGTAAAGATGTGGGAGAACAATATGCAAAAGAATGAATTTAAAACATATCATCCTGTAGTAAATTTTATATATTTTGTATTGATAATCGGATTTTCGTGCGTGTTTATGCATCCGATTAGTTTGTGTATATCTTTGTTTTCTGCACTTATTTATTCGTCAGTATTAAAGGTGAATTTGAGAATAAAGTACATTCTGCCTATGTTTATAGGCATGGCAATTTTAAATCCTATTTTTAGCCATGGGGGCGTAACAATACTTTCGTATCTTCCAAGCGGAAATCCTCTGACATTGGAAGCAATAATATATGGAATAGCAGCATCTGCTATGCTCATAAGTATTATCTGCTGGTTTTTCTGCTATAACGAAGTGATGACAAGTGATAAATTTATTTATCTTTTTGGAAGAGTTATTCCGTCGCTGTCGTTGGTTTTATCAATGACATTAAGGTTTGTGCCGAGATTTATAGAACAGATGAAAAAAATTTCCCAAGCTCAAAAAGCTATTGGAAAAGGTGTAGGCGAGGGGAATTATATAAATCGTATAAAAAATGGTATATCAGTTATTTCCGTAATGATTACATGGTCATTTGAAAATGCGATTGACACAGCAGACAGTATGAAATCCCGTGGTTATGGAACAAAGGGAAGAACATCCTTTTCGATATTTAAATTTGATAAGCGCGACATAAAAGCTTTGACTGTAATCGTAATTTTAGGATTATATATCATAGTCGGAGGAATTTTTGACGGAATGTATGTTAAGTATTTTCCATCAATCAGATATGATATATCAGTTTATTCATTAAGTGTTTTTTTAGCATATCTTATATTTTGTCTTATACCATTGATAATTGAAATGTGGGAGGTAATCAAGTGGAAATATATAATATCAAAAATTTGAGCTTTACCTATCCAAACCAAGATAAAAAAGCTCTTAATGAAATAAATCTCACAGTCAATGAGGGAGAATTTGTATGCATCATGGGAAAATCAGGATGCGGAAAAACAACTCTTTTAAGGCTTCTAAAAACTGCTTTAGCACCTAATGGGGAGATTTGCGGGAGTATATATTTTATGGGAAATCCCATAAGTGAATGTGATAATTATACCGAGGCACAAAAAATTGGTTTTGTGATGCAGAATATTGAAGCACAGCTTGTGACCGATAAGGTGTGGCACGAGCTTAGTTTTGGTTTGGAAAATTTGGGTGTTCCTACAGGGAAAATCAGAGCAAGAGTTGCGGAGATGGCATCATTTTTCGGAATTGGAGAATGGTTTTATAAGGATGTTTGCGATTTGTCAGGCGGGCAAAAGCAAATATTAAATCTTGCATCGATAATGGTTATGCAACCGAGTGTTCTTATATTGGACGAGCCAACAAGCCAGCTTGACCCTATTTCTGCAATGGAATTTTTAAAAACTCTTGAGAGAATTAACAAGGAGCTTGGCACAACTATTATAATAACCGAGCATAGAACAGAAGAAATTTTTTCAATTTGTGACAGGGTTATTGCTATGGATAACGGAATGATTTTAGCTGACGAAAGAAAAGAAAAACTTCCTGATAAATTAAGTGGAACGGAGTTTAATAAATTTCTTCCGACAGGTGCGAGAATATACGAAAAGCTTTCAAATGAAAAAAATTATCCGATAACCGTTCGTGATGCAA
>JAFXBO010000148.1 GCA_017521775.1 Clostridia bacterium
AGTATAACTGCTTTTCGTTCTTACTGCCAAAGAGCCGGTATAGAAATGCAGCCGATGTATGGCGTTGTTATACCTAACGATGCAGCCGTAAGAGAAAAGAATATATTGCAACCAGATGAGCTCAAGCATGTTATGTCTTTAGATGATGCTGCTGATGACTATATCTATGCTTATCAGTTTTTTATAGCAACAGGACTTCCGATAGTGTATCCGCCCCTGACACCTGACAGGATTTCGGCAGTATCACTTTCGATAGCCATTCTCCCACCTCTGCCATATCCTTTTTGACGTCTTTTTAACATTTCATTTATTTTTTTAACATCAATTTTTACACCTGCAGGCATTCCCTCAATAATAGTTATCAGGCACTTTCCATGAGTTTCACCGGCTGTAAGGTATCGAAGCATAAAAGCGCACCCTCTTTCGTAAAATCTTATATTATTTTAGCACATTTAGTATTAATTTTCAAGGTCTATTGACAAATAAAATACTTGACTTTTTTCTCTTATTTGGTATAATTACATACGAATAACAATAAAATCCAACCGAAACAGGTGTTTTCAATGAAAAAATTATATGAAGGCAATATTAAGAGAAATTTTTTCTCCTTTGCTCTGCCACTAATCATTACAATTTTATTTTCTCAAGCCTACAACATAATAAATACAATTATGGCAGGACACTTGATCGGTGATGATGCAATCTCTGCTATTGGAAGCACTGCTCCTTTAATATCATTTATATCCTCGCTCTGTTGGGGCTACGGAACAGGAATATCTATATATGTCGCAATTCTCTTTGGCAGAGAGGATTATAAAAGAATGGCAAATGTCATAAAAGTTAATATGTCTACAGTCTCTCTTCTTGTTATTTTTTTATCTGCTTTTTGTATCCTGTTTTACAACAATATTTTTGATTTCCTAAATATCGAACCATCTATGAGAAAGGACGCTTTTGCCTATTACAGCATTTACATCGCTGGTCTTGTTTTTCTCAATATAAATTGGTGTGGGGTGTATATTTCAAATGCATTGGGTCTTACCAAGCTCCCTTTGATTGCTTCTGTTATAACTAATATTTTAAATATTTCTATTAACTATATTCTTATAAAAATATTTGATATGGGTGTTGGTGCAACTGCAATTGCAACTATTTTCTCTGCATTTTGTGTGTCAATATTTTATGTGGTAATGATGATAAAGACTTTTAATGAATTAAAAGTCAGAAACAGTAAAATTTATTTTAATTTTACAGAGTTAAAATTCTCATTCTCATTTGCATTTCCATCTATGCTTCAGCAATCGGTTATGTATCTTTCTTCAGCCCTCGTTTCACCACTGACAAATCTTTGTGGTGCAAGTGCGATTGCTGGATACACTATCGGTATGCGAATTTACGATGTTAATGCAGGAGTTTATCAGAACTCAAACAAAACCATATCATCCTTTATTGCACAATGTGTTGGAGCAGGAAAACAATCAATAATAAAAAAAGGAATAAAAACAGGTTTATTTCAGACAATAATGTTCCTGTTAATATTCCTTATTCCGACAGTTTTCTTATCCGACCCTATTTCAAGGTTGTTCCTTGATTCCAAAGAAGGTCTTCACTACTCAGTTATCTTTATGAAATGCTGTATGCCTTTTGTATTTTTTAATGTTATAAATAATCTCATACACGCAATATTCAGAAGTGCAGGAGCAGGACAATACCTTGTCATATCCACACTTATATATGCAGTATCCCGTTGCGCTTACAGTTATTTGCTCTTTGATAAATACGAAATGTATGGAATTTATGCTGCAATGGTGTTATCCTGGATAACTGAGGCGATTTTCGGTCTTGTTATATACTATTCGGGAAAATGGAAGTCCCCTGAATACAAGGCCTTTGAAAAAATTAAAGATAATTAACTTCAATATCCGAAATAGCATTTTTAATCATATCAAGTGAATAACCTTTGTTTAAAAAATATCGGATGACTCTATCTTTATTTTTTCTTTCAAAATCGCCCTTTAATCTTTTTTCGACCATAGCTATGAATTCATCAATGTCAGGCTCAGGCAATTCTTCTACCGCCTCTTCTATATATTCAGGCGATATACCCTTTGACGCCAGTTCAAGACGAATTCGTCTTATACCATATTTTTTTAAGTTTTGTAAATCGAGTGCCAATCTCTTTGCATAATCTCTGTCATTTATAAGACTATATTCTTCCAGAAACTCTATAACCCTGTCTATATCCTCACTGTTTGCACCTGCAATGGTGAGTTTTTTCTTTAGCTCTCCTTTAGAATGATTTCTGAATTCCAATAACCTCAGCGCTTTTTCCTTTGTGGCAGAATAGTCCATTTCTTTATTAAATTTTCTCATTTACAAACTCCATATTATAATCTGAAATAATCAAATAACAAACCAAAATCTACTCCACCGATAACCCTGCTGTCATATTGAGTAAACAAATTATGATATCCCGATTGGATGCTTTCTGACTGTACTCCGAACTTTAATGATAAATACGCCTCAAGATATGCAGATAAGTGATCACAACCCCTTATAATCTGGCCATCAATAGCATCATAATCGTTCTTATTATATCTTTCGTTTATTTCATCAGATGTTGTTTTAACAATTTTTCCATCTATCTTGATTTTTGAGTCAAACTCGTTTTGAGTAAAGTATTTTATTTCATCACGCCATTGCTCAGGAATAAGCGGATAAATAATTTTATTCATTTGCTCATCTTCAATGTCTTTTATCAGATTATCCAATCCTGCAACAGATGCCTTGACAGGTGACACAATATCCCTTGTCAGTACTTCAGGCAAATCGTGGAATAATGCGCCAAAGAAATTGTTGACCATTCGTTTATCACAAACACCAATTTCAAGACCACAAAGATATGATAACAACGCAACAACCAACATATGTCCCATAACATAGGTGGCAGGCATTCTTACTGCCCTTGACCATCTTTGCTGATAGCGAAGCTTTCCTATTATTGACAAGAATTCCTGCAAATCAGGGTTCGTTGCAAATTTATGAAAACCTGCAAATGTGTTACAAGCAGATAATCCTCTCGTAACTTCACTTTTAACCTGTTCAATTCCATATGTATGAGAGTTTAATGGGTATATAACCTTAAATTCCCAGTCTGTTGCATAATAGTGTGCTGCCCTTAGTATTTCTTTTTCCTTTTTTGCATACTCGGGATTTTTAAAGTATTCATTCATTTTCTCATAAAAATCACCTTTTAAGCAATCTATCTTAGGTCTTAGCTGTTCCATTACCCATTCATTTATCTGAGGACCCTTTTCTTTCATCAGACTATGATATACCGGTGGCTTGATATCAGTAAGAATTTCACGATGCAAAAATTCATATATTCCACCATCAACCAACAGGTTAGGATTATAATTTCCCTCTCCCTCACACTTTGCCAAAAGATATGCATAAAACATTTTATGCGCTTGCTTATCAAGCTCGGTAAATCCAAAGGATGGTCTTATATGGTCATTCCATCTTTGAATTGATACTGTTTCATAAATCAATGATATTAACGATTTTCTAATCATTTTTATCTCCTCCTGATTATTCGGAATACTCTCTTACTCTGAATTCTACACCTGTTTCTTCTGCAATTTTTCTACAGGCCTCAATTTCTTCCTTGCCAATAACATCAACAACGCTTAATACTACCTCATCAACATATTTTGATGCTTTTTTAGCAAAATCAAGCATTTCGTAAAATCCCTCCTCACCATAATCACATACGCAAATATCATTATATTTTTGTGCATTCTCAGCATTAAGACTGATTGAAATGCAATCAACCAAACCTTTTAATAATGGTGTTATATCCTTACCTGCTGCACGGTTTGCATGGCCGTTTGTATTAATTCTTACCTTTAAATCAGAGTTTTCCTTTATATATTTTGCAGCATCAATCAAAACCTCATATTGAAGCATCGGTTCTCCGTATCCACAGAAAATAACCTCATCATATTCTTTAAAGTTCTTTTCCTCCAGTGCACTAATAACCTCTTTTGTGCTTGGCTCGTGTTCAAGCCAAAGGTCAATATTATCAACTCCTGACGGAGTGAATCTTATACAGAATTTACACTTATTTGTGCATCTGTTTGTAAGATTAACATATAAATTATTTTGATATTCATAAACAATATTCATCGCTGGCATAATTTTTCCCTCTCATTCTATCCCAAAACATTTTTTTGCATTCTCATATGTGATTTTTTCTATTTCAGAAACACTAATACCCTTTATCTCGGCAAGCTTTTCTGCAACAAGGTGAACATATAGCGAACTGTTTCTTTTCCCTCTGTGCGGCTCTGGCGCTAAATACGGTCAATCGGTTTCAATAAGTATTTTGTCAAGTGGTGCTACACTTGCAGCCTCGACAGGTCTTTGTGATTTTTTAAAGGTCAATGTACCTCCGAAAGCAACATACAACCCTAAATCCAACACCTCATTAAGCATTTCACTGCTGCCTGAGTAGCAATGAAAAACTCCTCCACAGTCTCTGACCTTTGACTTATTTAATATGTCAAGACAATCTCTGTGCGCGTCTCTGTCGTGAATTATCACAGGCAAATTCAATTCATAAGCTAATTCAAGTTGTCTTGTAAACCACTTCTTCTGCAAATCCCTTGGGGAATTGTCATAGTAATAATCAAGTCCAATTTCTCCTATTGCCTTAACTTTCGGATGCTTTGCATATTCTCTTAAAGCATCTATATCATTTTCACTCATATTTTCTACTTCATGTGGATGTACTCCCACCGATGCATATAAAAAATCATATTTTTCGCTTAATTCTAAAATATATGGGATTTCATCCATCGAAGAACAAGCATTCATTATATATTCCACATTGTTCTCCTGCATACTACCTAAAACTTCATGCACATCTTCAGAAAATCGTACATCATTATAGTGTGCGTGTGAATCAAAAAGCATTTTTCTACCTTCCTATCAATAAATATAAATCATTTAAACAATCTCCGTTTATAAGCCTTGTTAAAAACAAAATCATGCTATATCCAAAGAATACTATTACACAAATAAGTGCTCCCACAGAAAATCCTGTTTTTTCATACCTCGTTCTGACATAATCAAAGTACATTCTCCACTTTTTGAATGTAAAAAATAATACAAGAGGAAAAAGTAATGCAAGAAGCATTAATACTATAGTCAAAGACGAAAAGCTGTTTCCATCTAATAGCATTAACTGACACAAACTCAGGAAATTATTAAATGAATGCATTATAATAGTGATTAATACGCTGTTTGTATATAATCGGAATATGCCAAATAACCCTCCGACAAATATTAACTGAATGATGCTGCGTGCCTCAAAATGCAATATTGCAAACGCCAATGAGCTTGAAACAAGTGCAACAAAAGTTCCATATCTCTCAAACAGTTTAATTAAAATCCCTCTGCACAATATCTCCTCAACTATCGGAGCAACAATGCATAAAGTTATAAACGCACCGATAAATTCAATCACAGTCTGAGGAGCAATCATCTGGGAGGTGGCAGTTTCTGCACCAAACATAATAATTAATAAGCTTTGAATTGGTAATGTTATATATGTAATAAAATATTGCGCCCCTGCAGTCAATAACAGTGCAGGAACTAAAAGCTTAATCGGGAATTTTTTTATTCCTAAAATCTCTTTAGTGTTTTTTTCATATTTTTTAGCATACCAGATACCAATCAGAATAGGAATTATAATTGTACATTCTAAAATCACAGACGGGAGATATTGTCCTTCCCACGAAATTCCGATAGCACTAATTCCAAATATAATGAAGACAGTTAATGTAATAAGCCACCAACCGACCTGAAATCCTTTATTCACAATTCACCAATCCATTCTCACAAATTAAATAATCCATACAAACATCAAAGCTATCAGCCAAAATCTCATTTGTCATCTGAAATTCATAACCAAAACCAATCTTAATTGCATTCGTACCTTTCAAAAATCTGTCATAGCAACCCTTTCCAAAACCAACTCTGTTCCCGTTCTCATCAAAAGCAATCCCTGGAACTATAACAACATCAATTTTGCCTTTGTCTATAACATTATCTGAATCCGGCTCAAAAATCTTATATCCACCCTTTGAAAAATGCGTGTTTGAATCTGCTATAATAGCTGTCAATTGATCAGTTTTGACATCCGTAATCGGAAAT
>JAFXBO010000019.1 GCA_017521775.1 Clostridia bacterium
ACTACTTCACCAACTTTCTCATCCTTCTGCTTTTTGTTGGCCTCCTTAATTTCTTCACGGAGGACATATCGCAGACCTTCGAGGACAATTTCACTTTTCGTTTTATCCTCTTGAGCCGCCTTCAGCCCGATAAGATGAATAATATCATTTGGGAGGTAATAGCTCATCGGCTTTGTGCCCCCTTTACCTCGGTTGCGCTCATAACCTCTGGGATTGACCTTGCGAGGGTCTTTCTTAGGTTTCTTCTCTTTCGGGGTTTTCTCTGCTTTAGGTTCAGTATCTTCCTGACCACCCAGCATAGCAAGCAGGGCGGGGTTCTGCTTAACTTCCTTATTCAACATAGGTTATTCCTCCACCATCTTCATAATCTTTCTTGTGATTTCTCTGTACTCCTGAGCTACCACAGTCCTTCTGTTTGCTACTACACAAGGTTTACCCTTTTTCACAGAAGAACTCACAGCAGTTGTTCTCTTGATAACCCCCAAGAGGTTATACTTGCTCTGGATTTCAGCCAAAACTTCTTTATCCTCATTGGCCTGCCCATTGAACATGGTTGCAACCACACCCAATAACTTGAGGTTAGGATTCAGAGTAGATTTCATCGTTTCAAAGGTAGAAAGGAATACCTCCAAAGAAAAATCACTCTGATACTTTGTCTCTGCCGGCACCACCAGATAATCAGCAGCAACCAAAGCATTAATATTGAATGTGCTTAACGACGGAGTGCAATCCAACACAATGTAATCAAAAATAGGTTTTACCTTATCCAATGCCTTCTTCAGACGAGCATACTTATCCTTTTTGCTGATAAGGGTCAGTTCCAGCGCATCCAACATAGGAGACGAGGGAATAAAACTCAATCCCTCAATATCTGACTCATAGATAGCTTGACCTACCTTCTGAGGATTTTCCAAAACGGATGCCACAGAGGTTTCAAACTTGGCAGGGTCATAACCATTTGCCTTGGTGAGAGTGCAGAGAGAATCAAGGTCTACAACCAAAACCTGCTTACCTTCCAGAGCAAAGGAGGTGGCAATATTGTTCGCAGTTGCAGTTTTACCCACTCCACCTTTTTGATTTGCTACACAAATGACTTTTCCCATACACCTCACTCCTTGATATCTTAATGTGGTCACATCATAGCGCGCACAAAAACTAAAGCCAAGGAAATTTATCCTTGACTCTAAAAAATCAAATTTTTGATTTTAGGATATCAAGTTCTTGATTCCATACAATCAATTTTCTTGACATTTAAACATCAAACAAGGGAATTTTCTTGATTCTTTAGCATCAAACCTCTATTTTTTCTTGATGTTTTGAAATCAAGAAAATCCTGAAATGGGCAAAATTGCCCCAGGATTTGTTTTGACCCCTCACTGGGCTCATTTCACCACCCACCACCCTAAAAGCCGTCCTGGGTCGTCCTGGGGGCAAATAACACCGTTTCCGCTTGTGTAGGCAAGTGCATTTTGCAAATCCACTCATCAAACACTAAAATTCACTCATTTCAACCCTAAATACAAAGAAAAATTTGCTCCAAAACTATTCTAAAAAGCAGTTTTATCAGGTTCACTTCATCAAACTCAAATAGGAACAAGAAATACACAAAAAAAGAAGGCAGCATTTCAAAGGAAATGCTGCCTTAACTTATAGAAAAATGCTATGGAGAGTTTGCCATAGTTTCAGGTTTTAAGCCAACACTGTGGTGCTGACACATTGTTGGTTTCAGCGAGGATAGGAATCGAACCCATCAATAACCATTCTCGCTACTTTTGTATCATCAGAAAGGAGTACCGCAGAGCTTCATTAGAAGCCATAGCAGGTAAGGGAATCGAACCCTTATATAGACCATCCCTGCTTCCATAAAAAATTATTTGGAGATAATTCTTATAATCAAAGTGTAGCTGGTTCTACACTTCAATCACCATGTTATTACTGCAAAGGCAGTACTGCATTATTTTCTATCAAGAGGTCAAGGTTAATATTATGAGGATAAGAATGTGCTCTGCTCAAATGCTGAACAGCATATGTGTTGTAGCAACCCCTCACATTATCCCTCTGCTGCTTGAACCCTATATAACCCTTCTGTGCTGCCTTTATCTTAGTAACTTGCTTTGGAGTTAAATCAGGACAAACAATGTTGGCATCTGTATAGAAAACAATATATTTTAATTCACCAACACAAGTCTTCATAGTTTCTGTTTTGAAATAGATGATTCTATCAAAATCATTCTCTAACTTCTTGTTAGTGTCTTTATTCATAAACCCTGTGAGACCGTCCATAATACGATAACTCAAAGGCTTTTGTGCAAAATCAAACTCTGGAACATTATTCTTTTTAGCCATATTAAGTACCTCCTTCTGTTTACAATACAATATAATTCTTTCTGTAGCCCTTGTGCCTATATATGCATCAAAGAACCCTCAACTCTTCTCTTTTTGTTTTATAGAACCGCAACGAATAACGGAGATATTTGGATAGGGGCAAACAAGTCGCCCCTATAATTCTACCTCTTATTTCTTTCTTTTCTTTGAGACATCCATATTCGATTGATTTGTAGGATTGTTTTTATACTCTCGATATGCTCCAGCAGCAGCTAACCCACCAAATACTAAACCCCAAGGACCCATTATTGAGGCTATCGCCCAAACAACTTGAACACCTACTGTCCAACCCATAGCCCCTGTGATAACACGAACTGGCTTAGAGTCCCAAACAGTATCCATCAGGCTGGAGTTTCTTTGTGTTGCATAAGTGGTTTGTGGATTCTTTTGGAACATATCTAAGAATCCATTCTCAACACCAGTATCAGGGTTTCTTCTTTCATAAATGATTGGTTCACCTGGGCCTAATTCAATATAGTTCAGATATTTGAACTTCTTGAATAGAACAGACCATTTTTTTCTAAAGCCTATACCCATCTCTTTGCGAGCACGACCTTGTGCTAAATCCTTATCAAGGTACAGACACTCAAGATTCTTAAACTTGTATATAGTCCCCATATCAAAGAAGTCAGCTAATATACCAGCTCTTACTTTTTCCTGTAAAACCATAGGCAAGGACTGTATGAACGACTCCTCAAACTCAGGGATGTAAGCTATATCATTGAACAATAGATTTCCTGCGGAAATGGAAAAGTGAGTAATCATCTCAGGCGGACCAATATGCTTTGCTATATCATTACTTAAAATCTTGGTCATCTCCTTAACTGACAACAAGGTATCTGTTTTGGACCCAGACTTATAGAGTTCAAATGGATTATTCTCTACTTTCAATTTTCCTGTGTAGCACTGCCATTCCTTCATAGTGTCACGGCGCCTTTGCTCTGCCCAAGAAAGATTAGCTTGTTTACTCTGAGAATCATTATGAGGTTTCCCTTGGCCTTGATGGGATGTATCTTGTCGAGGATATTGATTATATGGATTAGGTACATCCTTACCACAATTTTGCTCTTGTGAAGAAAGCTCTTTATGTGGTGCTGGATGTGCTGCACCATTCGAGGGAGAAGGTATCACAGGAGCAGTAAAATCTTCCACCACATCATCATCTAAAGTTGCATCATTATCATCAAACACCTTTACATTTTCATATGTAGGTTGATTGTCCTTCTTTGCTGTAATTCCTCGTTTGATTTCATCAGTGGTGTAGATGCTCTCTAAGGAGGCATCAAACAAATAGGACTCTACATCTGGATAGATATTGTTCATACCATATTTACACATTACTTTCCAAATTACCTCATAACCCTCAGATAGTGCATCTGCCAGCTCATTATCAGAAAAACCACTCAACTTCTTTATCAGACCTAAAAAACCCACCTCAGGGCGAATCACTTTATTACCATTACCATCATCCATTACAAAAACATTGTTGATGAGGTCTTCACGAACAGTTTCATCTTTTGTATTGCTCAAAACTCCTGCTGTACAACGACCAGAAGAAGAAGGGTCATCCATATTAAAATCATTTTCATTCAATACTGAATAAGCCTTGAACACTTTCCAATCTTTTATTGCTTTTACCTGTCCTGCACCAACAGCAGAAGTCCAATAACCAAAGGTATCCTCATTATTCACAAACTCTTTAATTGCACCTGCATTAGTAGGAGCATAGGAACCAGTACCACCATTTCGACCAAAAAACCTATAAGAGGTTTTCTTATAAAGGCTTGCCGTAATATCATTTGCCATCCAAACCCCATAGTCTGCATTCTGTCCTATGTATAAAGCTCTACTATTTGCAACACGGCCATCTGTATTGACGAATGTGCCGGATTGATTTCCCAACTTCTCTATGAAATCATTTATCTTATTCACATAGGCAAAAATATCAGAATGAGTAGGTTTCTTTGTCTTCTTTGCAGTCTTCTCCACATTCTCCAAGGTGTTTTGAAGGTTCGCCAAATTATCAATAGCATTCTGCTGCAACTCATCAAAAATAGCATAGGTCATTTGACCACCAAAGTTAGGCTTATTGCTCTCATTTTTTCTAATGGATGCCAACAGAAAATACAACTGCATCAACTTTAAGTAAGGAAGAACAGCAAAAACAGTAGATGGGACTTCTGACAGATAATCAGGCAAGTTTTCACCAAATCTATGCCCTCTGACAGGAGCACACTCTGTCATATCAGCCTTTGCATCAATAGCAAGGATACGGCATTCTGTTCCATCTGTTCTTGTAATCCCTTTTGCTTTGAAATCCTTTTCTATCTCCCAAAGCATCTCTGCCATATCAGGCTTGTAGTCCAAGTATATGAATGGTACTTTATTTGCCACAATAGAAGACAGCAAACCCAAAGTCATAACACCTTTACCTGAGCCTGAACCTGCAAAAATAGCCGTCAGTCTTGAATCATTAGACTTTAAGCTATACAGGTTCTTTGTACCATCTAAATTGCGCCCTATAACAGTATTGGCAAGGGTAGGCTTTTTACCAGCTTTTATTAAATCTTCATAAGCCTGATAACTAAACAGTGCTTCTGCTGCAAACTTCTTTGCATCAAAGACTCCAAACATTGTGTTTACATTGTTCTGTGAAACATCGCTGTTTAGAATCTTACAGTTCTGCTTGCCTACTATCTCAGTACAATGAGTTTCAAAATGCTCATTGAATCCAACATCTATTCCTTCCATTTTGTACTTCAAAGAGATAACCGTATTTCTGTCAAATCTCTCGATTACAATACAGTTTGTGAGTTTCTTTTGAATTTCGTTATATAAGACAGTTATGTTCTTTTTATCTGCCTGAGATAAAAATGCCTTTCCTATCATCTTGAGTCTCTTTTCAATAATAGGAAGCATGGTATCCCATTGTCTTGTTCTACTTCCATCTTCTTTGATACCAAAGGCATTCAATGCATGGAATTCAGCAAAGTAGTTGAACTCTAAAAGGTCTTTCAGTTCTAAGTCTTTGAACTTCCTTGTCACATGGAATTTAAGACCCTCACCACCAACACTCTTGAAGGCCCCTGCAAGATTTTTGACCCACACATTATTGTTGGTGTATAACCCCTTCTTTTCATAGTCATATCCAATAAAGCCCGTGGGAACTAAAATACCTATTAGGTTGTTTTCTATGGAGTTCCTATACAACTCCTCATAAATGGGTTTTACATCCCCCCACAGTTCATCTAAAAAACTCTCCATCTCTGCTTTTGATATTTCAATGGCTGCTCTCTTGGCTTCCTCTTCTTTTGCCTTATGAGCCTGTTCTGCTCGCTTGGTCTGCTCATAAAAATATCTTGATAATCTGTACTTGTCTTTTCCCTTTTCTCCCTCAGGCAGTTCCTCTGAATACTGACTATCTAATTCATACTCCTTGCTATTCAATCCTCTGTTAGGTAACAGACCTAATTCGGTTCGCTCTGGTTTTAAGTCTGCAAAGATTTCAAATGGAACTCCTAATTCCTGCAAAGACTTTGTAACAGCCTTTTTGGAATCTATCTGTTCAAATTCACTTGTCAAATTACCTTTAACCACCA
>JAFXBO010000149.1 GCA_017521775.1 Clostridia bacterium
AGCCATAGGAATACCATCAACCTGAACGGTATACGGTTTGATTTCTTTGACCTCTCTATCCTTACACAAGGTCAACAGCTTATTCCACAAGCTGCTCTCTCTTGCCTTAGGACAAACGAACACCAGACCCTTACCCTGATGGGTTGCAATTCTATCCAGATAACCCAAGGGCTGATTATGGGTCAGCCCGGCATAGAACTTCATCTCACACAGAATAGCCTCTCCTGTGCTGTCCTTGCCCACCATATCATGTCTCTCTTTGTTCTCACCAACTGACTGACAGGAATACTGCAAGGTCTCTTTGAGTTCAATGCCCAAAGAAGAGGCCACAAGGTCTGTGAAAGCCTTGTTCATAGAGGAGGACTGAGACAGCAGATATTGCAAAGACATGGTAGCCACATCTTCTTGTGAACCCTTTATTCTTGAATAGAGATGTGCTAACAATGATTCTGCCATTTTAACCCTCCTTGCTTAATTATTACGAGGACCCATGAACTTATCACCATTCAGGTGTATCATGTGTTCAGGCATCTCAGAAATCCAAACCTCAGTCTCCCATGCAAGGCTCTCTGAGAACTTCTTAAATGTCTTGAAGTCAGGGAAGGCAGTAACATAAATCTTACCGCTGTTGACCCGTTCTGTCATTTCTTCAATTTCTTTAATTCTCTTAGGCTCCATAGGACCAACGGAAGTCACGGACTCAATAAAATAAATCCAATCCTTATCCTCACGGTAGAGAACAACATCAGGCATTTTGTCGTGCAAAGTGATTTCAAAACCCAACTCTGCCAACTTGTCTACATTCTTCACCAAGTCCTTCTCAATGGTATCACCCACATACAGACACTCACTATTAGGCGCAAAACGAGGGGCAAATTCTTCAATGATTGCCTTCTGCAAAGCATTATGAGCACCAGGAGAGAAGGTGAAGTCTGAACCATTGATTTTAACAGGCATTTTGGTCATCTTCTTTTTAGAAGCATACAGGTCTACAAGGCTTTCGTGGTTTACCTTGAAATCAGCCAACTTACCGACCCAATCACCACTACCATAACTCTGAATTAGGTTCAAGGTTTCCTCGGTAATCCTATAACGATAATTAGGAGAATTGGTAGCCTTACCATTATCCTCTGTCAAAGCTGCATTTCTAAAATGGTGCATAGCTTGTTTTCTGAAGGTCTCTCTGCTGTTCTCAGCATAGGTTACTTCATAATATTCTTTGGTAAACTGCAAAATGTCGTGAATTCTAATCCACTCATTTGTTGCAGCACTCCATTCTGTATCAGGAGTAACACCTAACATAGCAAGCAGAGAATAGCAGCACAGGTCTGCCTGCTGAGATTTAGGCATACCCAATAACATCAAAATTTCTCTTGCTTCATCTATCTTACTCACTTATCAGCACCTCCAACAGCTTATCGCAGATAGCTACGGACAAATCATTTTCTTGCATAAGAGCAGTACCCAACTGTTCTATATCTTCCAATGTAGGCACAGGCATAGCATTAACCTCTGTCGAGTTGACCTGTGTAGAACCATTCAGAATACGATAATACAGGTCATAGATGGTAGAGTTGAACAGCACATACAAACCATAAACCAGTTCCTCAGACATATCAAAGTTCAAACCTTCAATGAAATTCACCTTGTTCTGAGTGCTGATATGGCTGTATTCTGGTAGGTCAGAAGAAAGATAAATACCGCATTGAAGTCTTCTCTTTTCTTCCTTTGCCGTAAATCTCTTAACCAACAGATAATTCTTATTCCGCTGAATTAAACCAGCCTTTTCGGTTGTGATATACTCATACTCTTTCTGGATGGGGAAAACCACACGACCATCCTTGATATGCTGAGAATAGAACAACGGCACAATGTTTTCACCTGGCTCATTCTTCAAATAATCCCAGCTTCTAAAATCTACGGTCAAACCCGTTTTCATTTTCAAACCCAACGAAGGAAGAGTATTATTCCATTTGCCAAGAACTTTCAGAACTCTTATTTCGTCTTCGGTAGTAACCAAATACACAT
>JAFXBO010000150.1 GCA_017521775.1 Clostridia bacterium
CAGAATTTCATTGACAATGAAAGATATATAAGGAGAAAAAAACAATGACAAATACAATTGGATTCCCAGGTCTTAATCTCGAATTTGAAATTAACAGAGTTGCTTTTCATATCTTTTCAAAGCCAATCTACTACTATGCACTAATCATTTTAACAGGTTTTCTATTGGGACTCTTGTTTGTTTCTTTAACCTGCAAAAAAAGAGGAGTTGAGCCTGATGCAATATTTGATATTGCATTCTGGGGATTGATTTTCGGAATTGTTGGTGCAAGAATATATTATTGCATTTTCGATGCTGATGGCTTTAAGAATGGGTTTTTGGATATTTTTAAGATATGGGAGGGCGGACTTGCTATCTATGGAGGAATTATAGGTGCTATTATTTCAACCAGTGTATACTGCAAAAAACACAAACTTTCCATACTAAAAGTCTTTGATGTTGCCTGTCCTGGGCTGTTAATCGGCCAAGCAATCGGAAGATGGGGGAACTTTGTGAACGCAGAGGTTTTTGGCAGAGAAACCAATAGCTTATTAAGAATGACAATAAATAATAATATTGGAGTTCATCCCCTGTTTCTCTATGAATCATTATGGAATATCCTCGGTTTTATATTAATTGTTATTTTCAGAGACAAAAAAAAGGCCGATGGTCAGGTCTTCTTTTCTTATATACTTTGGTATGGAACAGGAAGATTGTTTCTTGAAGGTATGCGTCAGAGCGAATATATACTCTGGTTAATCGACGATAAAATAGGAATTTCTCAGGCAGTTGCATTAATTTGTATTATTGTGTCGGTATTTTTCCTTTTCTATCTTCCAAAAAAACAAAAGAATAAATAAAATTCACAGTGTATTATTTGTCGTTTTATGGGTTTTTTTCCGTTTATCGCTCAAATAATATCTTTCTCTATCACATCTTGTTTATTTGTGTCTTGCGATTGTTTGGTTTTTGTGTCAGAAAATATTGACTATTTTAATGGCATATTGTAAAATAACATCATAAAAGAGATAATGAATAAAAATCACAAAAGGATGTGTCGAATATGCAAGATATTTTAAAAATAAGAGAAGAGTTATCAAAAGTTATATGTGATAACAATAATATTTTAACAAGTGAGCAAGTAGTAAGAAAAGCTCTTGAGGCTGAAATAAAAATTTTAAATCTCACAAATAAATAAGCCCACAATTACTTCCCTTTGCATCTTACCTGTTTTAAAGAACAGAATTTGCAAAAGGGAGTTTTTTTATAGAATATTTTCAATCTTTAGTTTATGGTCCTTTGGTAAATGTTCAAGAAGACCTATTAAAACATTCCCATAAGCAAGAGCATCAGCCTTTTGGTTTTCTTTTATATATATTTTCATCTGGTCAATGTTCATATCTATCTTGTCCACTTCATTGTGGTCTATGGTAGATGCAAACATCGTATAATTTTCTTCAACAAAAGACTCAATCTCATCAACATATTTCTCTGCATTTTCAAAGTTTTCTGCTTTAATTTCCTCATTTGCCTGATTACATTTATCAATGAGATATATCGACATATTTTCCAACTTTTCTGTTGAATATATGCCTGAAAAAATTATAACAAGTGCAATTAAAACTGCGATCAAAACACTCTTCATTTTATATCCTCCTCACCCTTTAATTGCATAAACAAACCGTTGTTTTTATCATACGAGGCGATGAACACATCTTTAATTTTTACCTTTTTCTTTTTCAGCTCATTAAACAGCCACTCCTCACTCTTTCCACTTCTCTTTAACTCTGATTTAACCAAATCTCCGTCAGAAATAAGCATACATGGTAACTGTTCAACCTCTGCATTTTTTATATTCATATCCTTAACAGTAACTGTTCTTGCCTGAACTTTCTGTAAAATACTCAACTGTCCGTTAGTTTCAAGAACTGCCATTTCAACATCAGCAATATTGGGTGTGTTGTTTATTCTCAACTGCTCCAAAAGGTCATTAAGATTAAATCTCTGCTTCCTTAGTTCCTTTTCATTCACATGTCCGTCATATATTATGACACTTGGCTCTCCAGTTATAATTCTTCTTAAAAATCTGTTTTTCAAACTTGCATAAGACATAAGCACTTCTGCAACAATCAATGTCAGAACAGGAACGACACCTGCAACAAGTGGAATGTCAACAGATTGCATAGGAACTGATGCCAAATCGGAAATCATAATGGCAATAACAAGCTCCGATGGTTGCATTTCCCCTATCTGCCTTTTACCCATTATTCGCATTGATATAACAACTATAAAATATAAAACAAGTGTCCTGGCAACAAAAACTAACATTCTAAAACTCCTAAATTATTTTTCCTTATTATTCCCTAATTCCTAAAAACTATTTACATTATCTTGTTTTTGTGGTAAAATTACGATAATAATACGTAAGGAAAAGTGATTATGAGTAGCTATAAAAATTTTGCAAATTATTATGATAAACTTATGCATAAAGATATAAGCTATGATAAAATAGCTGATTTTATTGAAAATATATTTGATGAATATGAGCTTGATGCTCATCTTGTTTGCGACCTTGCCTGCGGAACAGGAAACATAACAATTCCAATGGCAAAGCGCGGATATGAAATGATTGGTGTTGATAAATCAGTCGAAATGTTAGATGTGGCAAGAGAAAAGGCGTCAAATGAAGAACTTGATATTCTCTTTTTAAATCAGAGCATATCAAAGCTTGATTTGTTTGGAACTTGTGATGCTTTCCTTTGTATGATAGATGGAATTAACTATATTATAAACCCGAACTCATTTATGAATATGCTATATAAAATTCATAATTGCTTTATAAATCCCGGAGGTCTTTTCATATTTGATATAAGCTCACATCACAAATTGAGCAAAACAATTCAGGATAATACATTTATTCACGATGGTGATGATATATTCTATACCTGGGAAAATAAATATTATGAAGATAAAAAGTTATCGGAAATGTATTTAAATTTCTTTGTGAAAGAGGATAAAAAAGGTTACAGGCGTTTTTGTGAAAGACACCTGCAAAGAGCTTATACTAATGATGAAATTATAAATGCATTAAAAAAAGTTGGTTTTACCGACATAAAGACATTTGATGGCTTCAATATGTCAGAACCAACTTGCAAAAGCGAAAGAGTGACTTTTGTCTGCAGAAAAAAATAAATCCCCCAATAATATGGGGGATATTATAAAATTCTTATTCAACGATAAATCTCTTCAAATCATTAACAAACTGTTCGTCTAACTCCTCGCACTCTGCCTCAAGTTTGATTGGCTTTGAAAGGTTTAAACTGAATATACCCATAATAGATTTAGCATCAACAACATATCTTCCTGATGTTAAATTAATATCAAAATCATATTTAGATACTATATTAACGAACTCCTTTACATCGTTGATTGAATTAAGTAAAATATCAAATACTTTCATCTTATTACCTCCAAAATATAGTGTCATAGAATTATTCTATTAAAGATATAATACATCTTTTTTTAGCGTAAGTCAATACTAACAATACAAATTTATGTAATACTGACAATTATAAACAATAATATCCATACATAATGTAACAATAAATATTATGAAAGGCAACCTGACTATGAAAAAAGTGGCGTTTTATACTCTTGGATGCAAGGTTAATCAATACGAAACAGAAGCAATGAGCGAGTTGTTTCAAAATGCAGGTTATGAGCTATGTGACTTTATGTCATATGCAGATATATATGTCATAAACACCTGCACGGTAACCTCAATGAGTGACAGAAAATCAAGACAAATTATCAGAAGAGCAAAAAAGCATAACCCTGACTCAATAGTTGTCGTTACAGGCTGTTATTCTCAAACAAATCCCGATGCAGTTTTGGAAATTGAAGATGTTAATATAGTAATAGGAACAAAAGATAGAAAAAACATTGTTTCAATATGTGAGAATATAGAAAAAAATGACAAAATTTCTTTTGTTAGCGATATAATGAAAACTCATAACTATGAAGACTTGGAAATTTCTCACTATAACGAACGCACCCGTGCATATATCAAAATTCAGGAGGGATGTAACCAATTTTGTTCATATTGCATTATTCCCTATGCCCGAGGTCCTATTCGCAGTCGCAAGATGGATGAAATTTTAAGAGAAACGAAAAAATTAGTTGATAATGGATATACTGAAATTATATACACAGGTATCCATGTTGCTTCCTTTGGTCTTGACAGAGGAAAAGCAGAGCTTGCTGATTTATTAAAGCAAGCCAACAAATTTGATGGATTAAAAAGAATAAGACTAAGCTCAATTGAGCCTATGACTCTTAATAAAGAATTTATAGATAGCATCAAAGAATGTGAAAAGCTATGCCCTCATTTCCATTTATCCTTGCAAAGTGGTTGTGATGAAACTCTGAAGCGAATGAACAGAAAATATACAACTGCTCAATA
>JAFXBO010000151.1 GCA_017521775.1 Clostridia bacterium
AGCTTCTTTTAAATCATCATATTGTGCACCATCTGCAGGATATATTCCGCAATAAACCATTGGATTTACCTTTTTATATCCCGGTAACGGTTCTTTTGCAGTATTTTCAACAGTTGTTACTGTATCACCCACTTGAGTATCCTGAATATTCTTAATGCTTGCAGCAATGTATCCAACCTCTCCTGCATAAAGTTCTTTTTTAGGGATCATTCCGTTTGCATGCAACGAACCAACCTCAACAACATCAAATTCTGCACCTGTTGCCATAAGTCTTATTCTGTCTCCTACATTAAGTTTTCCATCCTTAACCCTTACATATACAATAACTCCTTTATAGCTATCATAGTATGAGTCAAAAATCAATGCTTTTAACGGAGCGTCATCATCACCTGATGGAGCAGGTATTTTTTCGACAATTGCTTCCAATACATCACAGACATTTAGTCCTGTCTTTGCAGAAACAAGTGGCGCATCCTCGGCAGGTATTCCAATTATATCCTCAATCTCTGAAATAGCTCGCTCAGGCTGAGCTGATGGCAGGTCTATCTTGTTTATAACAGGAACAATTTCAAGGTCATGCTCCAGGGCAAGATATGTATTTGCCAAGGTCTGCGCTTCAATTCCCTGAGATGCATCAACAATCAATATTGCGCCCTCACACGCAGCAAGACTTCTTGAAACCTCGTAATTAAAATCGACATGCCCGGGTGTGTCAATAAGATTCAGAATATAATCATTTCCATCTTTTGCAGTATAATTCAACTTAACAGCATGAGCTTTTATAGTGATACCTCTTTCTCTTTCAAGATCCATATTGTCAAGGAGCTGGTCTTCCATATCACGAAGCTCAACCTCACCTGTCAATTCCAACAATCTATCAGCTAATGTTGATTTTCCATGGTCAATATGAGCGATTATACAAAAGTTTCTGATTTTTTCTCGATTATTTGACATTAATTTTCTCCTGTTTCTTTAATTTTATCCCAATATGCCTTCATGGTTTGTTCTGTCTTGTTATTACCATATTCATAGTACTTAACATGCTTTATTGTATCAGGCAAATACTGTTGTTTAACATAATGATTTTCAAATGAATGTGGATATTTATAAGATATTCCATTACCAAATGCTTTTGCACCCTGATAATGTGCATCCTTTAAGTGCTTTGGTATTTCCCCTACATCCTTTGTTTCTATATCTGACATTGCATTCCATATAGCCTGTGAAGCTGAATTGGATTTAGGTGCAGTAGCAAGTAAAATCACTGCCTCACCAAGTGGCAGTTGAGCTTCAGGTAATCCCAACTGCAATGCACAGTCAACACACGATTTTACGATACTGATTGCGCTCGGATATGCTAATCCTATATCCTCTGCTGCAATAACCATCAATCTTCTGCACACACTTTGCATATCCCCTGCAGATAACAGTCTTGCAAGATAATGAACTGCTGCATCGGGGTCACTTCCACGAATTGATTTTTGGAATGCACTCAATATATCATAGTGATTATCTCCGTCACGGTCATACTTAATTGATTTTCTTTGCGTTGCTTGCTCAGCAGTATCAAGTGTTACAACTAAATTTGCATCTATATCAGGCACTGCAGATATTAAGCTTATTTCAAAGGAATTGATTGCTTTTCTCACATCCCCACCTGAAACTTGGGCAATATGTGTTAATGCATCTTTATCTACAGAAATATTATAGTTTTTATACTCTTCCTCTGATAATTTTTTGATACATCTTTCTAACGCTTTTTCAATCTCTTCTGCCTCAATCGGCTTAAACTCAAATACAACAGAACGCGACAAAACTGCATTATAAACATAAAAATATGGGTTTTCTGTCGTACTTGCAATTAAAGTAATTTTCCCATTCTCCATATATTCTAATAACGTCTGTTGTTGCTTTTTGTTAAAATGCTGTATTTCATCAAGATATAACAAGACACCATTTTGCTCCATAAATCC
>JAFXBO010000152.1 GCA_017521775.1 Clostridia bacterium
TAGTTTTCATAAAAGTCTATTTTAAATCTTTCATAGAATTCTTTTTCATTTATTCCTTCTGATAAACGAAGACGCATAATGATATATTCGGATATTTTATCATCTGTGGAAAGAACAGTTTTTTCATCGTTATGAAATTTATTTTGTAAGTATTCATTAATGTCTTGCGTGTTATAGAATCTTACACCATCAAGATAGGAATGAGCCGAAACACCAAGACCAATATATTCATCACAATTCCAGTATTTAAGGTTATGCCTTGATTCATACCCTGGCTTTGAAAAATTTGATATTTCATACTGAAAATATCCGTTATCTTTTAATATATCTTTGGCTAAGGTATAAAGCTCTCTGTCATACTCATCGGATATCGTAGGATAAATACCTTTTTCGTATTCGTCATATAATGGTGTGTTTTCTTCAAGGATAAGACTGTAACAGGAAATGTGTGACGGGTTTAAGGAAATAGCTGTTTTTAATGTATCCTCAAGAGTTTTGGTTGTCTGGTTTGGCAGTCCGAGCATTATATCAATATTAAAATTATTAAAACCAAATTCCTTTAAAAGCTCAATAGTATTATAGGCTGTTTGGGAATTATGTATTCGTCCGATAGCATTTAATTCGATGTCAGAAAAAGACTGAACGCCGATACTTAACCTGTTAACCCCACAGTTATTTAAAACAAGTAATTTTTCTTTGTCAAGTGTTGCCGGATTTGCCTCTATTGTTATCTCACAATTATCAGACACATTAAATGTTTTATACAATCCATCAAATAATCTCTTTATCTGTTCACAAGATAAAATGGAGGGAGTACCCCCTCCAATAAAAATTGTGTCAATTTGTTCATTTTCATATTCTTTTGCTTCAGTTAAAAGATTATCTATGTAAGAATCAAAAAGAGTGGCTTTGTCAACATACGATACAAAGTCACAGTATTTACATTTTTTTATGCAGAATGGAATGTGGATATAAAGTCCTTTTGGTTTGTTCATTTTAATAACCTCAATGTTTTTTTGTAAAAATTATAACACATAAGAAAAAAATTCGCAATATGATATGGGAAAGTATTGAAAATACATATGATAGATGTTATAATAAATAAAAAAATGGAAAGGGAACAAAAATGAGATTAGATAAATATTTAAAGGTTTCAAGACTTATAAAAAGAAGAACAATCGCAAACGAGGCATGCGATTCGGGAAGAATTTTTGTGAATTCAAAAATTGCAAAGGCAAGCTATGATGTTAAAGAGGGAGATATTATTGAAATCAGACTTGGTGAGCGTGTCTTAAAGGTTGAGGTTTTAGAAATCAAAGAACATGTTTTAAAAAATGACGCAGCTTTAATGTATAAGGTTTTGTAATAAATAGATAAATCCTCCTCATATATTCTATAGTATAAGAAATTATGAGGAGGAAAATTATGCAAACAGAAAAGAGTTTAAATATCAGTAATCATAAATTATGTTTAAATAACAGGGAAACATTAACATTAGATGGGGCAAAAAGTGTTGAGGGATTTTCTGATAAAGAGATAACACTTATAACCATTATGGGTAAGCTTTTAGTTAAAGGTGAAAACCTACATATTGAAAAATTTAATAAGGAAACAGGGGAATTTTTGGCAACAGGCAGGATTTCTTCGTTAACATATTCAAAATCATCTGCTGATAAGGGAAGCTTTATCGAAAGACTGTTCAAATAGGGAGTGGTCTTATGGGTGTTGATATAAGTCTTGAGGCATATGTTTTTTTAGCCACTGTGGTATCAGGCATTGTAAGTGGTGCAATTTATGATATCTTTGGTGTGTTCAGATTTGTAAAAAAAAAGCTGTTTGTTTCTTTATATGATATTTTTATGTCACTGGTCATATGCACAATTATTGTGACGGTTTTTTATTTATACAACTCTTTTATGTTAAGATGGTATATGTTTATAGGGCTGTTTTTAGGGGTAATTTTCTATTTTTTGTGCTTGAGACGATTTTTTGTATATATATTGGAAAAAATATTGCATTTATTTCATTTTATTTTTAAAATACTCTTGACACCGACGCGTTTTTTGTATAAAATTTTAATAGTATATTTATTCATGCCCGTTCGTGCTTTTATCACAGTTCCGTTTAAAAAAATTAAGGGGAATATGAATAGATTAAAAATAAAAAGAGGAATTTTAAAAAATGAAAGAAAAAGCAAGAAAAAGCACAAAAAAAAGAAAATTAAAAATAACTACAGCAATTATAATAGCACTGGTATTGTTTATGCTGATAAAAGGGGTTATGAAACAACCTCAAATAACTGATAATTACGATAAAATTTCTGAATTAGAATTACAGATTGAATATGAACAAAAGCGTGCCCAAGAGGTTGATGCGCTAAAAGAAAATGTTGATTCTGATGAATACATAGAAAAAATTGCTCGTGAGAAGCTTGGTATGATAAGAAAAGACGAAATAGTGTTTGTTGATGTAACAGGTGAAGAATAAGGATATAATTTCTTTAGGAGGAAAATAATAAAAATGGCGATTGAATTAGGAAGCATAATTGAGGGGAAAGTATCCAGAATAATGCCTTTCGGAGTATTTGTTGCGTTGCCCGAAGACAAGGTTGGACTTTTGCACATATCGGAAGCATCAACAACTTATATTGAGGATATAAACGAGCATTTTAAAATTGGAGACATTGTCAAGGTAAAGGTTATAAAAATCGACGATAGCGGAAAAATAAGCCTGTCTGTTAAAAAAGCAGTTGAGAAGAAAAAAGAAAACAAGAAAGTTAGCAGAGAAAAAAGTAATGAACCAATCAGACCTGCAGAGTTTGATTGGGGAAGAAAAAATGATGAAGAATTATCTTTTGAGGATAAGTTAAGTAAGTTTAAGCAGGATAGTGATGAGAGAATGCTTGCCTTGAAGAGAAGTAATGATTCAAAGCGCTCCGGCGGATATCGAAGAGGCGGCAACTCATATTAATAATACATTAAAGGTTTGAGTGCAGATATAATTATAGCAATATGATAACCTCATTTTGCTTGGTTGCTCTGCACTTTGTTGCATATTTATGAGAGTAAAAAAGGAGTAGCACAAATGAATGTAAATCTTACTATGTTGATGGATTTTTATGAATTCACAATGTCAAATGGTTTTTTTTGCGAGGGATTTAGTGATAAAATTGCATATTTTGATATATTTTTCAGAAAAAATCCTGATGATGGTGGTTTTGCCATTATGGCAGGAGTTGAACAGGCAATTGAATATTTATCAAATCTTCGTTTTGAAAAAGAAGATATTGAGTATTTAAGAGGAAAAAAGATTTTTAGTGAAGAATATTTAAAATATCTTGAGAATTTCAAATTCAGCTGTGATGTGTGGGCAATTCCTGAGGGAACACCGATATTCCCGGGAGAGCCTATTATGATTGTCAGAGGTCCTGTTATACAGGCACAATTAGTTGAAACGATGCTTTTGTTGACTATTAATCATCAAAGCCTTATAGCAACAAAAGCAAACAGAATTGTGAGAGCTGCCGAAGGAAGACCTATAATGGAGTTTGGCTCAAGAAGAGCGCAAGGGGCAGAGGCAGCAATTTTAGGTGCAAGAGCAGCATATATAGGTGGATGTGTCGGAACTGCCTGTGCAGCTACGGATGAGCTATATAATGTCCCTGCACTGGGAACTATGGCACATAGCTGGATACAGCTTTTTGACACAGAGTATGATGCGTTTTTAGCATATGCAAGAAATTACCCCGAAAATTGTACCTTATTGATTGACACATATAATGTTTTGAAATCAGGATTACCTAATGCTATTAAAGTGTTTAAGGAATACCTTGTTCCTAATGGATACAGACCTAAAGGTGTCAGAATTGACAGTGGAGATATAACATATCTTTCAAAGAAATGCAGAGAAATTTTAGATGCTGAAGGATTTTCTGATTGTGCAATAGTAGCATCAAATTCATTAGATGAGTATATAATCAGAGATATGCTTATTCAGGGTGCCCAGATTAATTCATTTGGTGTTGGGGAGAGATTGATAACTTCAAAATCATCACCTGTTTTTGGCGGAGTATATAAGCTTGTTGCAGTTGAGGATAAGGATGGAAATGTTATTCCTAAGATAAAGATTAGTGAAAATGTTGCAAAGATAACTACTCCTGGATTTAAGCAGGTTTATAGATTGTATTCTATGGATTCATCAAAGGCAATTGCCGATGTCATAACAATGAATGATGAGGTTATTGATACAGACAGTTATGAGATTTTTGACCCTGAACATACATGGAAGCGAAAAATTGTTAAAGATTTTTATGCAAGACCTCTTTTAAAGCAGATTTTTAAAAACGGAAAATGTGTGTATGATACACCATCTATCGAAGTGTTGAGAGAATATTGTAAATTGGAAGTTGAAGGCCTTTGGGATGAGGTTAAGAGATTTGAAAACCCACACACATATTATGTGGATATGTCGAAAAAGCTCTGGGAATTAAAACAAAAGATGCTTGAAGAATGTAGTTTATAAAAGGTGGAAATTTTGGAAACTCAAATATATAAAATAGATAAAAACAATATAGATAGTAATTCGATGAAAAAGCTTGGAGAAATAATTGCTTCAGGTGGACTTGTTGCATTTCCAACAGAAACAGTTTATGGCTTGGGTGCAAATGCATATGATGATGAGGCTGTAAAGAGTATATATGTTGCAAAAGGAAGACCA
>JAFXBO010000153.1 GCA_017521775.1 Clostridia bacterium
GAGTGTTCCAAAGGGTATTTCTGATACCTTCTATTCAGAACTGATTTCATATGCAAAGAAAGAAAACAAAAAAGTAATTCTTGATACAAGTAACGAACTATTAAAAAAGAATTTAAAATCCTCCCCCACTCTTATAAAGCCAAATATTTATGAGCTTGGACAGATATTGGGAACAGAAATATCATCACAAAATCAAATCATTGAAGCCGGTCAGGAAATAAGAAGAATAGGTATCGAAACAGTTGTCGTTTCAATGGGTGAAGAAGGTGCAATCATTGTTTGTGACAATGGTGTTTACCACGGTATTCCTCCAAAAATTAATACACTAAATACTGTTGGTTGTGGTGACAGTATGGTTGCATGTTTTGCATATTCCATGTCAAAAAATCTTGGCATTGAGGAGTCAATCCGTACCTCAGTTGCAGTCTCTGCAGCAAATGCTCTTTCTTATGAGATAGGAGAGTTTGATATAGACGTTTATAAGTCTTTATACAATCAGGTTAAGGTTTGTAAAATATAAAAATCAGGAGAGATATTCTCCTGATTTTTAATTTTTGCACAAAAAAAACAGAGCAGGCGATTTTTCGCTTGCTCTGACGTGGTCGGAGTGACAGGACTTGAACCTGCGGCACCACGCCCCCCAGACGTGTGCGCTACCAACTGCGCTACACCCCGATAATGCTATAGTTCCAAAACATTATACTTTAATTTTATTAAAATGTCAATAACAAGAATTATGACTCTCCTCTTAATTTTATATAAAAATACAGACTATGTTTTCTATTAGTTTTAAATAATTAGTTGATATTTTTATTACTATATGCTATAATTAAACAAAATATATATTAAGGAGGTTGTTATGCTTAATAATATAAACGATACTGTTCTTTCATCAATCGAAAAAATCAATCGTTTAGGAAACCGTGCATATATTGCCGGCAATACTGTTCGTGAGCTTCTATCAAATGATACCTCCTCGGTTTATATACTGATCACAGACGCATCTTTAAAAAAAATCAGAACAATGTTCAGGAGAGTTTCGGAATGTGTTGATAAAAGAAATTGCTTAAAAGTTATTGAAAATCAGACTGTTATGGAAATCTATTGCCTCTTGGATAGCACCGATTTTGACACATTTCTTAGAAACATCCTTTCTAACTTTGATTTTACTATAAATTCTATGGCTTATTCAATAAAGGATGGCATAATTGACCCTTTAGGTGGTCTTGATGACTTTAACAATAAGCTTATCCGTTTTACCAACTCTTCCGAAATGGTTCTTGCAGAAAAAACAATACGAATGCTGAGAGCTGTGAGATACTCTGCACAACTTAATTTTACAATCGAAAACTCATCGGCTCAACTCATAAAAAAATGTTCAATGCTTATAAAAAGAGCATCTAATGATAAAATTCGTGAGGAACTTGATAAAATACTTTTATCTAATACCCCTGAGGCTGTTTTTCAATTACACACTCTCGGTCTCATGCATTATATTCTCCCTGAGGTTGACATCTGTTTTTCCTCTCCTCAAAGAAATAAGTATCACATATATAATGTTGGAGAACACATTGTTCATGCAGTTAAAAACTCACCAAATGACCTTATAATCAGGTGGGCAGCGCTTTTGCACGATATAGGAAAACCTAATTCGAAAAGCATAGATGCAAATGGAATTATACACTTTTACGGACACCACAGACACAGTGTAAGACTTGCGTCTGATATTTTGCGAAAATTCAGGTTTGACAGTCAACAACAAAGAGAAATTCTTTTATTGATAGAAAACCACGATGTCAGAATTGATGCATCATTAATAGCTGTTAAAAAAATGATGAGCCGAACAGGTCCCGATTTATTCTCCAAGCTTCTGTTATTGCAGGAAGCTGATAATAAAGCTAAAAATCATAAGTATTTACGAGATAAACTTATTAAAATCAATGAGGTAAGACAGCTATCACTAAAGATTATTGCAGAGCGACAACCTTATCGGATTTCTGATTTGGCTCTTAATAACAGAGATTTGAGTGCTTTAGGATTAAGGGCAGGTCACGAAATAAGCGACACACTGCAATCACTTTTGGATGAGGTTTTAGTTAACCCCGAGTTAAACACAAAAGAATATTTGATATCTCAAGCAAAAAAAATAAGAAACAAAAAAAGAAGCCGAAAATAATCGGCTTCTTTTTTATCCCTCCATATGTCTTCCCAAAAATCCTGCTGCTGACTCTGCAAGCTTTGTCTCAACCTCGCTCATCTGCTCTCCGTCATTCATAACAAAAATAACTGAACCAATAGTGTCTCCCTCTGATACTATAGGAACGACTACTCCTGCACTATACTTTTCCACCCCATCTGCTATTGAAAGTGAATCAGATGTATTGCTTGATTTAAATGCAGATTTCTCACTCATAACATTTTCGATTTCTCTTGATACTCTTTTCTCCATTAATTCTTTCTTTGGTATCCCTGAGACTGCTATGATACTATCTCTGTCTGTTATGCAAGCTCCCTTTCCTGAAGTTTTTGCCAAAGTTTCTGCATAGTTAATTGCAAAATCGCCCAATTCCCCAATTGGAGAGTATTTTTTAAAAATTACTTCTCCATCTTTTTCAGTAAAAATTTCCAGTGGGTCTCCTTCCCTGATTCTCATTGTCCTTCTTATCTCTTTTGGTATGACAACACGACCGAGGTCGTCTATTCTTCTAACAATTCCTGTTGCTTTCATATGTTAATCTCCTTTTTTGTTGAATTTACAAATATATTGTATGCAAACAAGGAATTTTTATGTAATAAAAAATGAGGAATTATTAACCAAATTAAAAATTTATGTTGTAAATATTTGTTTTTTATTGTGTTGACAATTCCCTATTTATAGAAGGACACAAAGGTCTTATAGATTCCATATCAGCCCAATAGAAAGCCTTAACAATATAGGCTCCGTCATAATCATTCAATCCATTATATATTTGTGGTTTTAGTTCCGATAATTCTTTAATTCGGCATTCTATTAACCTGTTGCTCTCATCATATAGTGAGATTATCACATTTCCATTTAAACTTTGCAAATTTTCTCTCAAAAA
Organism: Clostridia bacterium; assembly: GCA_017521775.1. GTDB lineage: Bacteria > Bacillota > Clostridia > UBA1381 > UBA1381 > RGIG1988. Next base: position 3,084 of record JAFXBO010000153.1, read on the forward strand.
TACATCAACATTGATTTGATTTGTCTCTTTATTATATTCCACAACTTCAAAATCAAATGGATAAATTGTTTTTAATTCATTGTATCTGTATGCAGTCTTAAAAACAACCCCATTAACATTTTTATTTACAAGAATGTTAAAGTGTGTTCCTTGTGGATTTTCAAAGTAAACATTTTGTTCTCCTATGCCTGACAACACTACCATATGCGTTCCACCAGGGTTAAAGTTTGATGCACTCTGTCCCTGTTGTTCAAAATCACCTTTAATTTCGATTGTTCCTGCAGACAAAAAATCCGAATTATCGCTGTTTCCTGACATTTTGAAATCTCCATACACTAACAGATGTCCTTCACTATTTGTCATAACAAATGTTCCATTACTAAATGTTTCATCCGTTTCACCCGTAATATAATAATTGCCAGTAATTTCACATTTCCCTGTAATCTCCAGCTTACCCCCTGCATGAATTAAATCACCTTGTATCTTGACATTATTCCCCATCTGTATAGTTCCTCCATTATACCATATCAGCTTTGGAGCTTTTATCGTTTGCCCTGATAATACCAGATTGGCATTATATAAATGTATATCAAAATCTGATATAATATTACCCATTATTTCTCCATTCACACTAAAATTATTAAATTTAACTTTACCACTTGTGTTTGTAACTTTTAAATTTTTAAAATAATTTCTATCCGGAGAATCAAAACATACATTTTGTTCTCCTGTACCTGACAATACCACCATATGTGTTCCACCTGGATTAAAGTTTGCTATACTTTGACCACATTGCTCAAAATCACCTTTAATTTCGAGCGTTCCTGCAGACAGAAACTCTGAATTATCACTACTTCCTGACATTATGAAATCTCCACATACCAACAGATGACCTTCACTATCATCCATAATAATAGCTCCGTCACTAAAACCCGTCATTGTTTCGTTTGTCATATAATAATTTCCCGATATCACTAATTTACCACTACCAAGATTAAGTGTTCCCCCTGTATGCAAAAAATCTCCCTCAACATACATGGTTTGTCCGTCAAGGTCAAGTGTACCCTCGGATAATGATGTTGCAGATGCATTGAGAGTAATTAAAAACAGACATGACACCAGACCTAATAACACAATTATTTTCTTCTTCAACATTAATTCCTCCAAAATCAAAAATTGCATAATTAACGCACTAATATTTTCTATTTATCATAGCATAGCGTAAATAATTTTACAATCCCCTACACTAAATTTGTAAATTTTATTGAAAAATATAAAATTAGTCAAAAACTATTGATTTAAATACTATTTTATGATATAATAATTTGATATTGAAAATAGAGGTGATATTATGCAAAAAAGACTTAACATATTCTGTGGACATTATGGAAGCGGAAAAACAGAGGTATCACTCAATTTTGCAATTAAACTTGCGAATGAAGGAAAAAA
>JAFXBO010000154.1 GCA_017521775.1 Clostridia bacterium
AATATTACTGTCAAAAGTGCAGTGCCTTTGACAGAATCCCAAAACGAACGATTGACAAGTAAATTAGAGAGCGTCTATAAATGCAGTCTTCGTATGGATTATGTAATTGATGCATCACTAATAGGTGGTGTTGTGATTGAAACAGAAGATAAGGTTATAGACGGAAGTGTTAAAAACAGATTGCAACAAGTAAAGGAAGTGATTAAAGGATGAGTGCAAGACCTGAAGAAATAAGCAGCGTTATAAAAGAACAAATAAAGAACTATAAATCCAGACTTGAGATGAAGGAAACAGGAACAGTTATCCTTGTAGGCGATGGGATTGCCCGTGTTTATGGGCTTAGGGATTGTATGGCAAATGAGCTGTTGGAATTCGAGGACGGAAGCTTTGGTATGGCTCAGAATCTGGAAACAGAAACTGTGTCAGTTGCACTATTGTCTAATAATAACACTATACGAGAGGGAACAACAGTAAAAAGAACAAACAGAGTTTTGTCTGTTCCTGTTGGTGAAGCTCTTTTAGGCCGTATAGTGAACGCCCTTGGTGAACCAATTGACGAAAAGGGTGCAATTGAAACGAATGCTACCAGACCAATAGAATCGGAAGCACCTGGTATTATAGAAAGACAAAGCGTTTCGGTTCCGTTGCAGACAGGCATTAAGGCGATTGACAGTATGATTCCTATCGGCAGAGGTCAGAGAGAGTTGATTATCGGTGACAGACAAACAGGTAAAACCGAGATTGTTATAGATACAATTATAAACCAAAAAAATACAGATGTTATATGTATTTATGTTGCAATCGGACAAAAAAACAGTTCAGTTGTTCAGCTTGCAAATGAGTTATCAAGAGCAGGGGCAATGGATTATACAATTATAGTTTCAGCTTCAGCTTCTGAATCTGCACCTTTGCAGTATGTTGCACCATATGCAGGTTGTGCTATGGCTGAGTATTTCCGTGAGCAAGGTAAGGATGTTTTAATTGTTTATGACGATTTATCAAAGCATGCAGTTGCTTATCGTGCTCTGTCTCTTTTAATCCGCAGACCACCTGGAAGAGAAGCATATCCTGGAGATGTATTCTATCTGCATTCAAGATTATTGGAGAGAGCAGCTTGTGTAGCACCTGAGTATGGTGGGGGCTCGATTACTGCTCTACCATTGATTGAAACACAGGCAGGCGATGTGTCTGCATATATTCCGACAAATGTTATCTCAATAACAGACGGACAGATATTCCTTGAAACAGAATTATTCCATGCAGGTGTTATGCCGGCAATAAATCCTGGTATTTCAGTAAGCCGTGTAGGTGGTTCTGCACAGCTTAAAGCTATGAAGAAAGTATCAGGAGAGTTAAAACTTTTGTATTCACAATACAGAGAATTGCAAGCCTTTGCTCAATTCGGAAGCGATTTGGACAATGACACAAAGCAAAGACTCGCACTCGGAGAGAGAATTGTTGAGGTTTTAAAACAGGGAAGAAATGCTCCTGTTCGTGTTGGTTGTCAGGTTGCGATTGTTTATGCAGTTATTAACGGATATTTAAATGATATACCTGTAAATAAGGTTAAAGAATATGAATTTAACCTATATGAACTTTTGGAAAACAAATATTCTGACTTTTTGAAAAGAGTTGAAGCAGGCTCTTGGGAAGATGAAGATATCGATACATTGAAAAAGGCTCTGTCTGATATGCGGAGGTGAGTTTATGGGTGCTGATATAAAGAAACTGCGCGTTAGAATAAAAAGTGTCAGATCCACTCAACATCTTACCAAGGCTATGGGGCTTGTTGCATCTTCAAAGATAAAGAAGTCAAACAACGCAATGATGAAAAGCCGTGAGTATTCGAGTGCAGTATCAGAAACAATCCAATCTCTTACATCTTGTCGGGAATGTGAGAAAAGTCCATATATGAAAAGAAATGATACTGACAGGATTAAGCTTATCGTTATTGCAGGTGACAGGGGGCTTGCCGGCGGATACAATGTGAATGTGTTTCGCAAAGCTTCAGAGATACCTGATGCAGACATTATTCCTATTGGTAAAAGAGCTTGTGACAAATTTGGAGGAAAAACACTCCTTGCAGAGTTTTTCTCTTATGATGATGCTAAGAAATTGTCAGTTTTGCTTTGTGAGGAATTTATTAATAATAAATTTGACAAGCTTGGAATTGTATATACAAAGTACATTTCTATGATGTCGCAGGAAGCAATGGTGAAATGGGTTTTGCCATTAGAAAAGACAGCCGATAAAGGTACTCACAGTGCGATTTTTGAGCCTGATGAGTTAACGGTTTTAAATGAGATAGTACCTGAATATATTGCAGGTAGTTTAATAGCTTGTGTAAAGGAAAGCGTTGCATCTGAGGTTTCGGCAAGACGAGTTGCAATGGATGCAGCAGACAAAAATGCACAGGAAATGTTATCAGATTTAAGTCTTGCTTACAATCGTGCAAGGCAGGGAGCTATAACACAGGAAATTACAGAAATTGTTGCAGGTAGCGGGCAATAATATTCGAAAGGAGGCTACAATATGACACAAGAGGCAAAAGGTAGTGTCAGTCAGGTTATGGGACCTGTTGTTGACATTGCTTTTGAAGAAGGATTTTTGCCGGATATATATAATGCATTGACTATGCAAAATGGTGATAAAACTCTTACAGTAGAGGTAGCACAACATATAGGAGACAATGTTGTGCGTTGCATTGCAATGTCTTCAACAGACGGACTTAAAAGAGGAACACCTGTAATTGACACAGGTAGTCCTATCAGTGTGCCTGTAGGAAGAGATACGCTTGGCAGAATATTTAATGTGTTGGGGGACACAGTTGACAACAAGGATTTTGATAAAAATGTGGAAAGATGGAATATCCATCGTAGCGCACCAAGCTATGGGGAACTATCAACCTCTACAGAAATCCTGGAAACAGGTATCAAGGTTATAGATTTAATATGCCCTTATGCAAAGGGTGGTAAGATAGGCTTGTTTGGTGGTGCAGGTGTTGGAAAAACTGTATTGATTATGGAGCTTATTAATAACATTGCAAAGCAGCACGGTG
>JAFXBO010000155.1 GCA_017521775.1 Clostridia bacterium
GCAGGACTTACCATGGCAATTGCCAATCCAAGCCAGGATCTTCTTGTGGCAGCAGCTTTTGCCAGTGATTTATTGTTAAATAAAGAGGGAAGTGATCTTCGTTATATTGAAAAAATGCAGGACATTTCCATTTCAGCTACTGCAGTGAATAAAGTGGAAAAGACGGAAGAAAAACTTACGACTGATAAAAAATCCATACTTTATGAGATGGTTTTAAAAGGAAAGAAGAACAGCATTGGTGAAGAAACGGAAAAACTTTTAAATCAGGGGACAGATGCCAATGAATTATTAAATAAAAGTCTATAATTGGGATTTTTAACAAAATAAACTATATATGAAATTCTTTTCAGGAAATACATTGTACACTTTGGCTGGTGCAAATGATTATTGACTGAAGTTATTTTCAATATTACGCTTAAAAAATGTCTAATACAAAACCAAAATACCTCTACCTAATCATAGCAGCCATAGGCATAATCACATGGCTCTGCTCTGATGTGCTGGTTGCGTTGTTTATGGTAGTTGTTTTGTGGTTGGGCTCAATATTTATAAAAGATGATGATGAGCCGTTATCATCCAAGAGGTACAGAACCCCAACAGATGATTATGGTTCATCATTTCAAGAAAATCAGCAGAAGGAGAATAGGAAAGTTGAGTCAGTTACCTCATTTGCAGATCAGGTAATTGCAGAAAAGAATGGACTGGTCAATTCAAATGACCTGTTATCACAGTTTGGGTTGACAATTCATACTGACAGGATGTTACACAAGATGCATTTGGATAAGGTTATTGATGGGTTACGCAAACTTGGATATGGGATAGTGCCCAATTATCTACACGGGCATAAGCGGTTTGATTATAACGAGCAATGTGTTTTATATAAATCTCACAGCAAGCTGCCAGAGTCCCTATCTTCTGCAGCGAAGCAGGGTGAATTGTTCCTGAAGCTCTTTTCAGTCATTTTGAATGGCAATCAAATTGTTTATGGTGACAAAGAGTACATTAACAATTGTCTTACAGAGCTAAAGACACCCGAAAAATATCACGCACACCTTTATGCATATATCCAATGGCTGCTGCAGAAGAAGCAATCTTATGACAAGAAAACAAAGGATGAGGTTGCAGAGTTACCTAAGGCCACAAAAGAAAAGTTTGTAAAGCTGCTGCTTGAATCTATCAGCACAAATGGAAGCATAGACCACAACAGGCTGGAGGCATTGAAGAAAGTTCTGCCAACACTTGATGAAGATCCTGCATCCATACACTCACTGTTGCATCAGTCAATACCAACGATGGGTTGGCTACAATAGAACAATATGAGGGAGCTACAGAATACACCATCAGACAACCTGAAGAACAAAAACCAGTTAAAAAGGAGACCTCAACTATTGTACTTGATGAAAAGAAACTGGGAAATCTGAGACAGCAAACCCAAATCGCACAAGCATTGCTGTCAGATATTTTTACTGAAGAAGAGGATGTTCATATTCCCGATAACAACACCAGCAACGCAGTAATTGAAGCACTGCAGAAATTGTTGGAGAAAGATACATGGCAGAGAGAAGAGGTACAGGAACTACTTGGTGCCAATGTTATGATTGGCAACATGCTGGAGCAGATAAATGATTATGC
>JAFXBO010000156.1 GCA_017521775.1 Clostridia bacterium
AAAGGTCTTAAAAGGTGTTTCCTTTTTAACTTCCCTTTTAATTTCAGGGATGTCTGCAATTCTGTAAAGAGCTTCCTTAACTCCGTTATAAACTGCCCTGTAAATCTCATTTTCATCAGAAAATTTAACCTCTAGTTTTGTTGGATGAACATTTATGTCTATCATTTGAGGATTTATACCAATATTTAAAACTGATACAGGGAACTTCCCAACCATAACCTGATTTTTATACGCTTCCTCAACTGCTCTCATTATCAATGGACTTTTTATATATCGTCCGTTAACAAAAAAACTCTGATAATTTCTGTTTGGTCTTGCAGTGCTTCCCTTTCCTGTCAATCCCACTACGCTGACATTCTCTGATTTAAAATCCACCTTTAGCATTGCAGCTGCATAGTCTTTTCCATACACTGCATATATACAGTTTTCTAATCTGCCATCTCCTTGTGATGATAAAACTGTCTTATAATTTGAAATCAATGTGAATGAAATTTCAGGATGGGCTAAAATAAATCTTGTCATAATATCGGAAATATAGCCAGCTTCGGTTGCGTCCTTTTTCAAAAATTTCATTCTTGCAGGGACATTAAAGAAAAGGTTCTTAACAATGAATGTTGTTCCGTTTGGTATTCCTGCATCCTCAGATGAAACAATCTCTCCACCCTCGCACATAGTGTGTGTTCCTGTTTCGTCCTCTGCCCGTTTGGTGTATAAATCAACCATACTTACTGCACCGATACTTGATAATGCTTCGCCACGAAAACCAAGGGTATAAATCGCATTAAGGTCATCAGCAGTTTCAATCTTGCTTGTGGCATGGCGCAAAAAGGCAACAGTGGCATCGTCTTTTTCCATTCCTGAGCCATTGTCACTTACCTTTATATATGTATTTCCACCATTTTTTATCTCAACAGTTATTCTTGTTGCACCTGCGTCAATCGAATTTTCAACAAGCTCTTTGACAACAGATGCAGGTCTTTCAACAACCTCACCTGCTGCTATCTTATTGGATATTTCAACATCAAGAAGATTTATTTTTCCCATAATAGCTCCTTTGTCTTTACTTATTTTCCCTTATTCTATCTACAAATCTAAATAGTCATCAGTAAGTTTTAGCGCGTTTAATACATCGGTTTCTTCTGAAATATATCCAAATAGAATAAACGCATGACTTGCATTTGGAATTTCTATCATTGAAACATTATTACCAAGGCTTTTAAGCTTCTCAACAAAAAGCCGGCTATCTTCTATGTTTACAACTGTATCTGCTGTTCCATGCATCACTAAAATATCTGCTTCCATATACTTTGCATTATGCATAGGAGAATATTTAATTGCATCCTCAGCACAATAATTCCATTTCTCAATTACACAATCTGTTACTGGATTGAATACTGCAATTTTATTTGGTTTTATTGCCGGCTTTTTTCCATCAGGCAAACCCATACTAAGACAAAGAACAAGATGTCCACCTGCTGAATCTCCCATAAACACTACATTATCCCTGTCCAAAAACGAAAAGTTAGTTGAAATATATTGCAATGCGTCATAGCAATCCTCTAATATATCTCCAACATCGCTATTTTTCTCATATTTTAAATCACGGTATGAAAAGACTATACCCACATAACCTTTTTCCGTATAATATTTAACATTATCAGCCATACATCCCCCATCCCAATTAACGGGAGTTTCTTTAAATGACTGCCATGCTCCACCATGAATGGCAATTACAGTTTTATACTTATTTCTCTTGTCAAAGTTATCAGGCAAAAATACTTGTAATGGGAGTTTTAAGTTACCCACTGCCTTATAAAAAACACTGATATCTGCTTTTCTACTATTTAAAACATTTGTATATGACATTTTCTCATCATTTCCCATCATATTTATCCTTATTTTACTAATATTCAGCCAACTTCTCCACCAATTTTCTAATCACTGATAATTTCAAAACACAAATTCAATCCATTTACGGGCAATATATTCATGACCTGCAATGGTTGGATGTATGCCGTCCAAAGACCAGAATTTTGCTCCGTCTTTTTTCGCTAAATCATTAAAATCATCAAATAAAGGGATAAAGGTTGCTTCAAACTTCTCAGCAAGTTTTTTTGAGACCTCGCCTCGTTCTCTCATATTCTTTTCCCATATATCCCATTTAGTATAAATATCTCCTGAATCACCGTCGGGATTTATCTCCTTAAAATCAAATTTCACTATGAATGGTTCTAAAATAACAAGTTTGCATTCCGGTTTTCTCTCCTTAACTTGCGACAACATATGCTCATACATAAATTCATATTCATCGCAAGATGCTCCCATATTCAATCTCAAGGAAAAGCCTACATCATTTATGCCGTTCATAATACTTAAAATGTCAAAATCAATATTTAGCGTATCCTCAATCCATCTTGAATACATATCGCCTATACGATCGCCCGAAACTCCCCTGTTTTTTATTTCCCAGGTAGGATTGTCGCACAAAAGATGGCCTGCTATCATATTTACATATCCATCCCCTAATCCCTTATTGGGCAATTCGACTTTTCTGTCGCGTCCACAATCCGTTACGGAATCTCCCTGAAAAAGTATTTTCATTTTTAAAACACCTTCCTTTCTCATTATTATAACACATATAAATTTTATAGTCAACAAAATGAAAGTGCTTTTGCTCTGCTCATTTTTTGATATATTATAAACTAAAAAGCAGCCCAAAGGCTGCTTTTTAGTAAAAATATGTTATTATTTAATCTTTTCACCAAGCTCAATAACTTTGTCATACAACATTTCACTTGCCTCAGGAGCAAGTGGTCCCGAATATGCAGCTCTTATCTCATACAACTTACTTCCCGGAACATATGCTCTTGGAGGTGCTACATAACCACCAAACGCATTTGATTCCTGAACAACCATCGTATACTTATACGGAGAAGCTTCTTTTGTACGATGAGAATAATCAACAAACATCTCACCGGGATATGTATATATTCCCAAATCCCCAATAGCAATAACCTGAAGATATACATCTTTGGTGAACTCCTTTGTTGTTGCATAATAGTGAGTAAGGTTGTTATATATAAAGTTTCCGCTTCTTTCATCGAGATATTCTCTTAGAAGTGCTTCAAATTCTTCTTGGGTGAATTGCTTTTTTGGTACGGTAAGCTTTTCTCTGGCAACCCTGATTTCACCTTCAACTTTTACTCCGTTTTCTGTAGCCTCTGCCAGACCATCTGCAATAATACTTCCTATTTCACGATGAGTCAGAGATGATGGAGGATTAGTGTAGCGATTAATATGGTTTATGTCGCCAGCCGGGCCAGGAAGATAAACACTCACAAAATCATTGCCGTATTTTTCCTTGAGGCATTTGGCAACCTGCGAAGCATAATCGCCACTATACCCATACGGACGGTCTTTTACTGTATCAAGATGACAAGAAAAATTATAAATAGCACCGATTTTTTTACCATTTGATTCAATCATAAGAATAGAAAGATCCTTATCGGGTTCAGCAAAATCCCGTTCAATATTATCAACATCCGAACACCAGCTTCTGATAGTTCCATCTTTCATATAAGAGTCTCTGCAATAGCTTACACCATCAATATGAGTAAGTGAAAAACTCGCACTACACTCCTCCAGACGCTTATATGCAAGAATTGCTGAATCAGCAATCAGACGAATAGCTACATCCTTGTATGTAGTGTCGGCAAAACACTTTATTTCAGGCGAATCAGTTACAGGGGCTCCTGTATGGCTGTGAGTCGCACATATACACACACATTCAGGCGAAATACCTGTATATTCATAAATTCTCTTTGTAGCCTTCTCATATATCTCATCATGCATATCGTCTGCATCCAGACTTATCATAACTGCATAAGAGTCGTTGTTTTCAATAACGAAGGCTTTTGCATACAATCTGTCATATACATCTGTTGCAAGTCTTTTAAAACCATAGCCCTCCATATATCCTCCAAGAGGTGGGGTTATATCACATTCATAAAAAGCAGCTCTCATAGTTATGCTCTCCTTTCAAAATTTTCATAAATCTGTAAGTATCATACGCCATTATTATAACATATAGAAATTATATAGTCAACAAAATTAAAGCACTTTTATTCTATTTTTAACAGACTTTGGACATTTGTTATCATTACACTTTTTGCAATCACTTTCATATACACAACACAACAAATAATCACATTCATCACATCAACAATCATTTTATACCTCCTTATAAATTTAGATTTTTAAGATATTATAGAGTATATAACTCTATAAGTCAATAGTGGATTAAACTCTATAATATAATTGTTAAAAAGGAGAGATACTATGGATACAGCAGATAGAATAAGAAATTTAAGAGA
>JAFXBO010000157.1 GCA_017521775.1 Clostridia bacterium
TTCCATATGTGAGAGTATAGAAAAAAATGAGAAAATTTCTTATGTAAGCGATATAATGAAAACACACGACTTTGAGGACTTAGAGATTTCTCACTACAATGAACGAACCCGTGCATATATCAAAATTCAGGAGGGATGTAATCAATTTTGCTCATATTGTATTATTCCCTATGCCCGCGGTCCTATTCGCAGTCGTAATATGGATGAAATTTTAGCAGAAACGAAAAAATTAATTGATAATGGATATACTGAAATTATATACACAGGTATTCATGTTGCATCCTTTGGTATTGACAGAGGAAAAGCTGAGCTTGCAGATTTATTAAAACAAGCCAACAGATTTGATGGATTAAAAAGAATAAGACTAAGCTCAATTGAGCCAATGACTCTCAATAAAGAATTTATAGATAGCATCAAAGAATGTGATAAGCTATGCCCTCATTTTCATTTGTCATTGCAAAGCGGATGTGACCAAACCCTAAAGCGAATGAACAGAAAATATACAACTGCTCAATACAGGGAAATTGTTGATGGTATTCGCATGAATTTCAAGGATGTGGCAATCACAACAGATATTATGACAGGTTTTCCTGGCGAAACTGATGAGGAATTTTCAAAGACACTCGAATTTGTTAAAGAAATCTCATTCGCAGATGCACATATTTTCCAATACTCACCAAGAAAAGGAACTCCTGCTGCAAAGCGTGATGACCAGATTTCTCCCGAGATTAAGGAAAAGCGCTCAAAAGAACTCATCAATATATGTAAAAAATCTCAGGATACTTTTATTTCATCATTTATAGGTGAAACTATGGAGGTTTTATTTGAACAACCTGCCAAAAATGGATATTTTGAAGGAAAAACTTCAAACTATATAACAGTTTACGTTAAAACAAACGAAAATCTGCAGGGACTATACAAAAATGTTGTAATCGACTCAACAAAAAATGGAATAGCCTACGGAACAATAATATAATTGGAGGAAAAAATATGTTTGATTTTTTAAGAGCTGCTGCTATTGTGCCTAATATCATAGTTGGCGACACAAAGTATAATACTAATCAAATAAAAAATAAAATCAGTGATGCAATCGAGAAAAATGCAGATATTATAGTATTTCCCGAACTATCACTAACAGGCTACACCTGTGCAGATTTGTTCGGACAAGCTACACTTGTAAATAACTGCAAATCATCAATTCGTGAATTATTGGACTTCACTAAAAACATTGACAGCGTAATTATTGTCGGTGCTCCAATCAGCATTTTAAATCAGTTATACAACTGTGCAGTTGTGCTTTTTAAAGGAAAAATAGCAGGAATTGTTCCTAAAACATTTTTGCCTGACTATAATGAATTCTGTGAGAAAAGATGGTTCTCATCAGCTCAATCACTAAAGGTCGAGGAAATTTCCTCAAGAGAACTTGATTTAGAAGAGGATTATCAAATTCCGGTTGGCAAAAATCTTATTTTTGATATTCCAAAGCTTGCAAAATTCGGAATTGAAATTTGTGAAGACTTGTTTGCCCCTATTCCAACAGGTAATTTTCTTGCACTTAATGGAGCAGAACTGATTGTCAATCTTGCTGCTATAAACGATAAAGTAACCAAAAGAGATTTTGTTAAGACACTTGTTAAATGTCAGTCTTCAACTCGAACTTGTGCTTATGTTCTTGCATCCTCAGGCTCATCCGAATCAACAACTGACCTTGTTTTCTCAGGATATTCCATTATAGCAGAAAACGGAAAAATTTTGGCAGAAAACAAAAATACAGATACTAATGATACTCTTTTAATAAATGATATTGATATAGGAAAAATCAAGGCAGACAGACAAAAAAACACTACCTTTTCTGATTGTTCTTCTATGTATTCTCAATTTGAAAAACCAAGATATATTAAATCTGAAATAGAGGAATTTGGCAGTGATGCCACACTTTATAGTATGTCACAACATCCGTTTATTCCTGATGATAATAATGTGTGCTTAGAAAGATGTATGGATATATTCAGAATGCAAGTATTGGCTTTGTCAAAGAGGATTAAATTAACAGGATTAAAAATGGTTGTGGGAGTATCAGGAGGACTTGATTCCACACTTGCGCTCTTAGTTGCGGCAAAAACTGCCATAGACCTTAAAAAACCATTATCTGATGTTATCGGAATAACTATGCCATGCTTTGGAACTTCAAACAGAACTTATTCCAACTCATTGGAGTTAATGAAAACACTTGGAATTTGCAACAAGGAAATAAATATCAAGGAAGCTTGTATAAAACACTTTGAGGATATTGAACATGACATCAACATACATGACCTTACCTATGAAAACACTCAGGCAAGAGAACGAACTCAAGTTCTAATGGATTATGCAGGAAAGGTTGGAGGACTTGTTGTCGGAACAGGTGATTTAAGTGAATTGGCTCTTGGCTGGTGCACATATAATGGCGACCATATGAGTATGTATTCAGTGAATTGCGGAATTCCAAAGACTCTTATTCCTTATATAATTGCAAGCATTATAAAAAGTAATATCTTCCCTGAATCATCGGCAGTTTTAAAGGACATAGTTGATACTCCAATAAGTCCTGAACTATTACCTCCTGATGAGAATGGAAATATATCACAGGAAACAGAAGACATTGTCGGACCATATGAACTTCACGATTTCTTCCTATATTATATTTTGAGATTTGGTTTTGAGCCGGCAAAGGTGTATTACCTTGCTCAACTTGCATTTGATGGCGTATATGATAGCGAAACAATTAAAAAATGGCTCAATAATTTCTATAAAAGATTTTTCACACAGCAATTCAAACGAAGCTGTTTGCCTGATGGGGTAAAAATCGGAAGCGTTGGAATTTCACCAAGAGGAGATTTAAAAATGCCGTCAGATGCATCAGCAAAAATATGGCTTGATGAAA
>JAFXBO010000158.1 GCA_017521775.1 Clostridia bacterium
AGCATATTGAGATTGCAATAGATGTATTAAGTGATATGCTTTTTTCTTCAAAGCTTGACGAGAATGCAATGAATATGGAGAGAAATGTCATATGTGAAGAGATAAATATGTATGAGGACGAGCCGGAAGAATTATGTGCAGACTTGATTATGGAGGCTGCCTATGGGGATAATCCGATGGGCAGACCGATTTTGGGAACAAAAGAAAGTCTTTCTAAAATCAATCCTTTGAATATGAGAGAATATATAAAAACTCACTATACAACAAAAAACACTGTTATTGCAGTATCAGGAAACTATGATAACAGACTTTTTGAGCTATTGGAAAAGTATTTCACAAAATATGATATGAAAGATAATGTGGTTAATATCCCTGATGGAATATATTATCCGAAACAAAGAATAGTAAGAACTAAGGATTGTGAGCAGGTGCAGTTAATTGCAGGCTTTAAGAGTATTGATGTAAAGGATGATGGGGTTTACAGCCTGCTTGCATTTAATAATGTTTTTGGAAGTGGAATGTCCTCAAGGTTATTCCAGAACATAAGGGAGCACAAGGGGTTGGCATACTCGGTTTATGCGTACCATTCAGCATATATAAACACAGGAATGTTCAGCATTTGTGCAGGAATGATGCCACAAAATGTAAAAACAGTGGCCGAGCTTATAACCTATGAAATTGTGAGAATAAAAAAAGAACTGCTTACCGATGATGAATTAACCATGGCAAAAGAGCAGTTAAAGGGGAATTATATATTAAGCTATGAAAGTGTCGGAGCAAGAATGCAGGCAGCAGGAAGAAATCTGTTGTTGGATAGACCTATCATTTCTCCTGAAGAGGTTATAAGAAAGATAAATGCCATTTCAAAAGATTCGATTGCCGAAATTGTTGATAGGATTTTGGATACTGACACACTTTGTGTTGCAGCAGTGGGAGCGATTGATAATGTTGATGATTTATTCCAATTCTAAATTATTAGCCCAATCATATAGTTGTTCATAGCTCATAAGCTTATTTAAAACAGAGATAAGCATATTTGCAGAAATTTTTGAGGGTAAACCCAACGCAATGCATAATGCATTGCGTTTTTTGTTACTCTCATTTCCTCCTGATAAGCCAAGGAGGAATAAATCTGCTTTTGTAATCGGACGTTTGTTAAATTCATCGTCTGTTTTACCATCAAGCTCACAGCCTGCAACCCTTAAAGCGTCTAAAATGATGTCATCACTAATACCCTCGACTCCCAAAAGACCTTCCTTTGATGGCTCGGCTTTTCTTTTTTCCTTGCCTATAATGTCAGGAATATATGCGTGCTTAACATCTCCGTCAGTAATAGATTGTTTTACGAAATTTCTTATTTTAAACCCTGCAGAGTCAGAATCAGTCAGTATAACCACACCGGTTTTCTCTGCAAGAGTTTTTATTGTTTCAATTTTTTTCTTATCTTTGAAAATTGTAAATCCGTTTGTTTTTATGACAATTGCATCCAAAAAATTAGATAGCCTTATCTGGTCATATGTGCCTTCAACAATTATCGCTTCTTTTATTGTGTGCATTGACTTTACTCCTTTCAAAGATTATGTATATTAATTTAGCGTATATCCCCAATTACAGATTTTGGCGGGTCAAAAAGCTGTTCAGGGTTTTCAAGTATTCTCTTAAAGAGTTTAAATGCGGATGCATAATAGTGTCCGTCACAAATTCGGTCATCGCAAGTAAATGTAAAGTCAATCAACCTGTGTTTTTCAACCTCGCCTTTGCTGTTTAGTGCATATTCTGTTCTTTTTGCACCCATTGTAATAAACAAAGGAAGATTTCCAAAGCTATATAGGTGATGAACAACAGGAGGTATGCCAAGAGAACCGAGGTTGCTTATAAACATAGAGCCATGAAACGGACTCAAGTTTGTTAAAGAACGAGGGAGCATACCGAAATAGTCTAAAAATCTCAAAATACCTACAGTTGATTTTAAGAATACTCTTGGTAAATTAACAAGAAGTCTTGCAAAGTTATCCATAGAGTTCTGGTCGCCCTCTTGTTTGTTAACTTCAATCTCTCTTGAAAGAGCTTCATATATCACAGGTAGTGTGTCATATGGTGAAGCTGAAATTTTAATAACAGATTCAGGGGCATTTAATTTTAGCTCCTTTTTTATTGTCATACATATCTGTATGTCATTTCGTGCATAGACACGCTGTCCACGGATATAACGGTTAATTCCCGGACGCTGTGATACAACTCGTACATATGTAGCCATAAACAGATGCATCATACCAAGACCCGGCATTCCCTCTTTTCTTTTTTCTCTGATTAGTTGTTCGCATTTTGATATATCAACAGTTGCATAAAAAGAGTTTGCAGCACCAAGTCTGTTTGCCATTATAAATGGAGAAATGGCATCCATTGGTATTCCGCCTTTTATTCGTCTGCCTTCTTTACAAAACATTAAAACACCACACCTTTTCAAAACTTATTTATATTATAACACAAAATTCGACAAAAAACAATATGTAATATTATTACATTTACTTGTGTTTTTAATTTTGATATGATATAATTGGTGCGTGTAGAAATTAATTGTACAAAAGAATAGAATTAAATGATTATGTAAGGAAATGCGTATGTATATGGAGGTTAAAATATGAGTAAAAGTATTAGAAAAACAATACTTTCTGCCATGTTTTTGTGTTTGGGAATAGTGTTACCATTTATAACGGGACAAATTAAGGAAATAGGAGACACACTCCTGCCAATGCATATTCCTGTCATGCTCTGTGGTCTTTTTTGTGGTGCTAAATATGGATTTATAGTAGGAGCTATTTTACCTCTGTTAAGAGCAATAACGGTTGGAATGCCACCAATTTATCCCAATGCATTGTGGATGGCAACAGAACTTGCTACATATGGTTTCGTGATTGGTTTTTTATATTTTTCTTATAACAAAAAACAGATGTGGTGGTTATATTGCTGCCTTATAATATCAATGATTTGCGGACGGATATCGTGGGGAATTACAAAGGCAATTTTGCTTGGTATGGCTGGTAAACCGTTTACATTTGAAGCATTTATAGTTGGAGGAATAATAGATTCATTTCCTGGAATTATACTGCAACTCGTTTTGATTCCTGCTATAATCAAATTGAAAGACATTTTTTTAAAGCACGGTTATGAAAAGATAGAGGAGAAAGAGAAATATGTTCAAAGATAAGGTAAAGGGAAGACTTGGTTTTGGATGTATGCGTATGCAGATGATTGATAATGAAGTTGATAAAAATGAATTCAATCGTATGATAGATATGTTTATAAAAGCAGGCTTCAACTATTTTGATAC
>JAFXBO010000159.1 GCA_017521775.1 Clostridia bacterium
ATTATATGGGATATGAGTGTGACCAAAAACAACTATATCAGCACCAAGCGTGAGTCCTCTCTTTTTTATTGTGTCATACTTTTCTGGTTCTAATTTCACATCATACATATGTCCATGAGTGACAAAAATTTTCTTATCTTCAATTTCAATTAGTTCCTCAATAGGAGCAAGACTAAAATCACAGTTACCCTTGACATATTTAATGGGAATATCTTTAAAAACATTTTCAAGCTCTCTTGCATCAGCCCAGTGGTCTCCTGCGTGAATAATCATATCAATATCTTTTATATTATTAATCATTCTGATACAAGGCTCAATACATTTATGCGTATCCGAGAACACAACCAATCTCTTCAAATCGTAACAATCCTTTCGATATGAATTAACAAATTCTAATATTTTTCCAATTCAAATTATAACAACCTTTTATATTAATTACCATATCATTTCATAAAATGAAATAAAATTGTCAACTAACTGAAAATTAAAATTTATTTAGTCGTACTTTTCCCCTTTTTCGACAACAAAATTCGGCATTTTTCACATTTGTAAAGTGTTATAATAGAAAAACTTTCCAAAAATACCAAGGAGGAATTATTATGAAACAACCAAACATTCTAAAACAAAAGGCCGACTTTCAAACACTTATCAGAGCACCTGAGAAAAAAGATATTGCACTTTCAATCCTGACGCTTATCTGTCAACGGGCATCAATTTTAGGGTTTAATCCGTTCGGATGCGTTATATTTGCTGCCACAGCAAAAGCAGAAATATCTTACCTTTATATTCTTGCAATACTGATTGGTTCATTGACTTCAGGAGCATCAACACTCAAATATTTCGTTGCATCAATTATTCTCTACACCTTTAAAATATTAATGCAAAAGAAAGCAGATAATAAGGCTTTTCAAACCTTTTTGACTGTTTTATCATTATTTTTATGTGGCTCAATTGAAGTTCTGATAAAAGGGACATATATTTTAGGTTTTTCAATGCTTGCACTCGAAATAATATTTGCATCAATATCATATTCAATCTTTGCAAACCTTAATTCACTTTTCGAGCAACAAAGAAAAAACGAGCCTGCATCAAAGGAAAATGCAGTTTCCCTTGTCGTAGTCATAATGATTGCACTATGGGGATTATCAGGAATAACTCTTCCTTATTCAATTAATATAAAGACTATAATAAGCATATATATGATTTTATGTCTTACAATATACTCAAGCTTTGCCACTTGTGCAACCTTTGCAATGATATGTGGATATGTCGGAAGCTCGAGTTCCCCTTACGCTCTCTCATGTGCAGGAATGTTCGGAATAAGTGCAGTTTTGGCAAGTTTATTAAACACATTTGGTCAAATCGGTTCGGCAATAGGTTTTATAAGCGGAATCACAATCTCAGTGCTGTTTGCAGGAAATTATCAATTACTTCCTCTCTCTGTTGCAGATGTATTGATTTCCACTCTTATATTTGCAGCATTACCAATAAAGTTTAATCAGCACACAGGCGTTTTTCTTGCAAATGCATTCAAAATCGATTCACCAAGAAGAGATTTTCGTATCAAGGAATACATAACAGAAGAATTAAACTGCTTTTCCCATACTTTCTCAGAATTTGCCAGACAATTTAAATCCTCTTTTAAAAGAGGGACAGAAAATATATCCTCGCCTGCAGCAATGTTTGATGAAACAGCAGAAAGAATATGCTCAAACTGCAACAAATTCCCTGATTGCTGGCAAAAAAACTTTAATGATACATATAAATATATGTTCTCTATTTTGAATACAATTGAAACACAAGGAGAATGCACAATTAAAAATGCCCCCATAGTATTTATTCAAAAATGTATTCAACCGGAATTATTTTTGAACGAATTTAATCATGTCTATGAGATGAATAAGCTTGATACTTTGCAAAAAGGTGTAAGATTTGGAGAAAGAAACCTAGTTTCTAATCAATATGTTGAAATCTCAAAGGTTATAAGTGAACTATCAGAGGAAATTGAAGGCAATTTCTTTTTTGATGAACAAAAAGAAAAGCTTATTATGTCGGAATGCTCAAAAGAAGCAATATATTTAAAAGACCTGAATGTAATTCGCGATAATGAGGGATATTATGAAATATACTTTTCACTATGCTGTGACACTGACATTGACAGAATTTGTGAAATATCCTCTGAAGTTCTTGGTATGAAGATGAAGCTTTCATATTGCAAAAACAAACTCTTAAAAAAACTTTGTTGTGACGACTCATATTACCTTGATATTTCATATTTTCAAAAGGAAAAAGACTCCGAAGAAGTCTGTGGTGACACCGTAGTCCACTTTAAAACAGATAAGGGAAAATATTATATTATCTTGTGTGACGGAATGGGCAGTGGCTATGATGCATCAAGAGAGAGCCGTATGACTGCAGAGTTGTTAAGTGGATTTTTAAGAGCAGGCTTTTCCAAAAATATTGCAATAAATTTAATAAATTCAACCCTTGCATTAAAAATGGACAGAGAAGGCTTTTCAACTGTTGACTTATGTGAAATTGACCTTCGTTCAGGAAAAGCAGAATTTATTAAAATAGGAGGAGCCCAAAGCTATTTAAAATCTCAGGATAACATTGAAATAGTTGTGTCAAAGGGAACTCATGCAGGGCTTTTAGAGAGTGTAACTGCTGACACCATAACAAGAAATCTTGATGATATGGATATGATTGTTATGGCGTCAGACGGAGTTAGTGAAGCAGGTTATGGAATGATGCGTGGAGAATGGATTAAGGGACTTATGAATACAAAAGGCATCTCCAACGAAGAGCTTGCAAAAAGCATTGTTCAAAGTGCAAGAAAAAAGATTTATCCGAGAACTCCTGATGATATGAGTGCAGTTGTTATAACACTTCATAAAATTATTGAAGAGGGACAGGAAATCTCTGCTTAAATTTTTTTGGAAATTTTATCACAGTATATATTTCCTTATATTCTAAAAAAATATTATCAGACTTTTATGAAAGGTATGATAATATGAAAAAAATAATTGTTTTAATCTTAATATTTGCTCATATTACCTCCTTAGCATACGCCGAGGAGGTAATTGACGTGTTTGAGGAGTATGCGCCGGTTAACGATTTTGTTTGCAAGACGTATTCGATTACACTTGATGCATCGAAGAATGAAGACACCATTGGCTCGTTTTATACTCAATGCGAAACACCGTATGAAATTGAAGTGACCTCATACCCTGCAAACGGCAAGCTTTATTTATCTGAAAATCAGTTCACTTATGTACCTGATACGGATTTCACAGGGGAGGATAATTTCCAGTATCGTATTTCATCAAATGGTGTATATTCAAATATTTCAGAATGTATGGTTAATGTATCGGAAGAAAATTGTGAAAAGATATCCCAAACCAGCTTTTACTATGAAGATATGAAAAATCACCCACAAAAAGCTATAGCAGAAAAGATGGTTGAAAAAAATATTATGAAAGGTGAGCGAATTGGGGATAAGTATTATTTCTTCCCAGATTCACAGATTACGCGTGCTGGTGCAATAACATATCTTTGCTCTGCTCTGGAAATAGATAAAGATGAGAAAAACACCATTCCGATAATATTTTCTGATACCAATAACTTGTGTGACCAGCTTCGAAAGGACGCCTATTCCTGCTATAGCGCAGGGATTATAACAGGAATGCAGGCAGACGATAAACTTCTTTTGTATCCTGATAAGCCATTAAAAAGAGCTGAAATGTTTTCTATGTTAGAAAGGGCTTCAACCCTTAAAACAGATAATAAAGTGACCCTTCTCTATCCTGACGAAAGCATTATCCCTGATTATGCCAAGTCAAGTGTAAAAACTCTTGTTTCGAGTGGGTTTTTACAAAACTCTAAAAACGAACTTCTTCGACCAAATGATGTAGCAACCAAGATAGAATTCACAGAGCTTTTATATAAGCTGATATCTTCAAGCGAAGAAAGCACAACAAAAACTCTTTCTGAGCGTATAAAAGAAAGATTTTATGAAAAGCTTATAACATAATGGAAGGAGCATCGTTTATGAATCAGCATATAGGAAAACAGTCAATTAAATTTAAAAATCCCCCATCAATA
>JAFXBO010000160.1 GCA_017521775.1 Clostridia bacterium
GTCTGCTTTTCTGAAACTGACATCTCATAAATCTTCTTGCTTGGATTAATTGCAAACCCATATCGGTCGCCAATTTCCTTAACCTTCTTTTGGGCAGCTTTTATATCAAATTTTTTCTCGTCCTCTAAACCCAAGACAATATTTTCAGTTGCAGAGAAAAGGTCAACAAGTTTAAAATGCTGATGAATCATACCGATTTTATAATCAAACGCATCCTTAGGTGAAGAAATTACTACTTCTTCTCCATCAATAAAGATTTGCCCCTCATCAGGGAAATATATTCCCGAAATCATATTCATAAGTGTGGTTTTTCCACTGCCATTCTCTCCGAGAATTGAAAGTATTTCTCCCTTATTGACGGTCAGGCTGACATTTTTGTTAGCAATAACACTGCCAAAGGTTTTTGTAATGTTTTTTAATTCAATTGCAGGTGTATTATTCAAATTGCTTCCTCCTATCTATGTAATATGCATCGAAAAAAACACAGCGTGTCTGCTTTTTTCAAGGCATATTTATGTCTATATAAACAAATAATTCCCCGGACGAAGATAGACTCTTCGCCCGAGGTATATTTAGTTTAAATCAATTATTTAATAGTGATACCATCGATATCAACATCAAAGTATGGAGCTGAGCGATATTCTGATTCGTGGAAATATCCGTCAGCAACAACTTCTGTATCCTTTTCAAAGTTAGCATCAGAATCAACGTCTGCCTTGTATGTTGTTAATTCAGCGCCACCAACTGTGAATGTCTTTGTATCAAATACCTTGATTTCGCCTGCAATCAACTTTTCCTTGATTTCATCAAGCTTTTCTTGTGTGCCTTGGGCAGCAACCTTTTCATTCAAGCCAAGAATTTGAACAACATCATCCTTCAAGCCCTTACAGAAGTCTTGTTCGATTTCTGTTCCGTTGATTGTAGCTGTGATAATATGCTCAAAGTATGGTTGCCAGTTAATTTTTGAAGAAACCAAAGCTGTGTTTGGACCCCATTCTCTTGTGTCAAGGTTGTAAGCTATGTTAGGAACACCTGCTTCTTCACAAGCCTTTGGAGCACCCTCTGAGTCAGCGTGTTGGCTGATAAGAACACAACCATCTGCCATCAAAGCATTAGCTGTTTCTTTTTCTGCAGCGATATCAAACCATGAGTTTGTGAACTTAACATCCATTACAGCAGTTGGACAGATTGATTTTGCACCAAGATAGAATGATGTATAACCAGACTTAACCTCTGCGTATGGGTAAGCACCTACATAACCGATTTTAGCTTGTTCAGCAGTAATTTTGCCGTCAGCAATCATTTCATTAAGCTTCAAGCCTGCAGCAGCACCAACAAGGTATCTGCCTTCATAAATTGAAGCAAATGCATTATAGAAATTATCAAGATTTTCTGTATGAGCCTTTGTTCCTGTTGCATGGCAGAAAGTTACCTCTGGGAACTCCTTAGCAGCTTGGATAATAAAATCTTCGTGACCGAATGAATCAGCGAAAATCAAATCACAACCAGCATCAACAAGGTCTGCTGCTGCTTCATAACACTCATTTGTTTCTGGAATATTTGTCTTAATTAAAACTTGTTCGTCAGACAAACCCAAAGCGTCCTTAGCTGCGATTGCGGCATCCAAGAAGTTCTTGTCGTAAGTTGAGTTTTCGTCGTGCAAGAAGATGAAACCTACTTTAACATCTTTTGCAGCTTCATTATCAACAGCTTTTTCTCCACAGCCTGCAACTGCACCAAGCATTGACAATGAAAGTAACATTGCTACCAATTTTGTTAATTTTTTCTTTTGAAAATCCTCCTAAAAATTTTTATTTTATTTATTTAATAGGTGCTCTTATGACCTAATAAATCAATCCTTAAAAACGACTCCGTTTTCAACATCCATACTTTCAACTATTGCAAGGGACTCAACTCTTATTCCCTTTTCTCTTAAAATTTTTCCACCAACCTGAAAACCCTTTTCAATAACTATTCCTGCGCCCTGTAAAGTTGCGCCGGACTCTTCTATCAACTCGCTAAGCCCGATTAATGCACAAC
>JAFXBO010000161.1 GCA_017521775.1 Clostridia bacterium
ATATGATATAATATAGAAAAAAATATGTTTGGTGAAAAAAATGAAACTTATTGATTTACACAATCACACAACCTTTAGCTATGACGGAGTTAACAGTTGTGAGGAAATAATAGAAAATGCACTCTCGAAAGGGATTGAGGTTATCGGTATATGTGACCATCAATATTCTCTTGGCTCTGATATAGGAGAGTATATAAGAACAGTTAATGAGTGCAAAAGAAAATATAAAAATAAAATTGAGGTTTTATGTGGACTTGAGATTGGAACTCGCCCTGAACCTCGTGATTTAGTTATGTCCTCAATTAAAGATATTGACTATTGTTTATTTGAGTGTCTTGATTCTCCTGTTAGTATGGACTTTTACGAATTTTTAGAATGGGTTAAATTATTTGATATGCCAAAGGGTTTTGCCCATACAGATATTTTCTCACTATCCCAAAGATACGGAATTGATATCATTAAAATTATGAAGGAAAATAATATTTTCTGGGAAATTAATACCTCAGGAAATTATACCTATTATTATGATTTTATAACAAACAAAGAAAAACAGGAAATTATTAAAAAGAGTGGTTTGACTCTTTCTGTCGGCTCTGATACCCACTGGATAAAGGATTTAAATGTTAATAAATTAAAATCCTGTCAAGACTTAATTGAAAAACTTGGTAATCCTATTATTTTTTCATAAATTAATGCTATTTTTTTCTTACATTATTCCAATTGAAATTTTTGCGATTTTGTGATATAATAGAGGATACTATGATTTTTTAGAAAGGAGAAAATTTTTATAATGGATAAATTTGAGCTTTGGTCTCATGCAAAACCTTACATAATTAAAGAAATTAATTCAGAAGTTCTTTATAACACCTATTTAAAGGATTCTGTTGTTGTATCCTTTGAAAATAATATTTTTACCTTAGCTGTTTCACTTCCAACTAAGAAAAATATGATTATGATTAAATATAAAAAGGTTATTGAAGACTGCTTATCTAAAATCACAGGTCATAAAATTACCTTGAATGTTATAATAAATTCTTCAAATCAGGCCCCTCTATCATCCGTTAATGTGGACAAGCCTGTTGTAGCAGAAGAAAAAAAAGAAAATATTATTCACAAAATAAACAATTCTAATCTGAACGAAAAATATACATTAGAAAACTTTGTTGTTGGTAAATCAAATTCCTATGCATTTGCTGCAGCAGAAAATGTTGTTAATTTTCCTGCTCAAAACAATAACCCTTTATTTATCTACGGAAAATCAGGATTGGGTAAGACTCACTTAATGCAGGCTATCGGTAATGAAATTTTAAAGAAAAATCCTCATATGAATGTTTTATATGTAACAAGTGAAAAGTTCACAAATGATATGATAACATTTATGAAAGAAAAGAATATGGAGGAATTTAAAAGACACTACCGTAATGTTGATGTTCTTTTAGTTGATGATGTTCAGTTCATTGAGGGAAAAGACGCAACTCAGGAGGAATTTTTCTATACCTTTAATGACCTGCATATGAAAAACAAGCAAATTGTTTTAACAAGTGACAGAAAACCAAAAGAGCTTATAACTCTTGCAGAAAGATTAAGAACACGTTTTGAATGGGGACTTACCATTGATATTTCTCTTCCTGATTATGAAACAAGAGTAGCAATTTTAAAGAAAAAAGCTGAAAGCTTTAATATTGATGTTGATGATGAGATACTTGATTATATTGCTCAAAGAATTAATTCTAATGTCAGAGAATTAGAGGGTGCTTTATCAACCGTTATTTCATACGCCGGAATTTCTCACAAGGAAATTGATATTGATTTAGCAGAATATGCTCTTGCATCAATCATTCCTGATGAAATTAAATTAACTCCTCAGGCAATTATTGAGGCTGTTAGTGAATTTTATAATATTTCTGTTGAAGATATTAAGGGTGCATCAAGACAGAAAGAGCTTGTTCTTCCTCGTCACGTTGCAATGTATCTTTGCAAAACTTTAACTGATATGAATTTTGGAACTATTGCAAAGGTATTTTCAAATCGTGACAGAACAACTGTTATGCACGGTGTTGACAGAATTATGAAAAATATTCAGACAGATTCTAACCTAAAAGGTGAAATTGATTTTATAACAAAAGACCTTCTTCCAAACTGATGTTTATAAGTAGGTTAATAATATGTTTAAAATATGTGGATTTGGTGTTAATATAGATTTTCTTAAAATTTAGGGTGTTGATAAGTAAAAATTAACCACAATTTATTAACATCATAAGATGAATAAAAAAATAAGTGTTTTTCTTAATTAAAATATGTTATCCATCATATCCACTCCACTACTACTATAACTACTATTAATATATTATTTATATGTATGTACGATTTATAAAAAAATTTTATTAATTTTTGAACTTCCCCTTGGTGTGGAAAATTAAAGGAGATTTACCAAATGAAAATTATATTTAAAAAATCTGTTATTCTTGAAATGATTAATACTGTTCAAAAAGCAGTCAGTGCAAAATCAGTTATGCCAATATTGGAGTGTATCAAAATTGACGCATATCTTGATGGTTCTGTTGTTATGACTGCAAATAACTTAGATATTTGTGTTGAATATAAATCAAGTGGTGAAGTTTTAGAGCCTGGTACTATTGCAATAAGCTCTAAGATGTTTGGAGAAATTATAAGAAGATTTCCTGATGATGATGTTTTGGTATCTGTTAATGAAGATAATAATGTAATGCTCTTAAGATGCGGAAGAAGTGAATTTAATATTCAGGGTCTTAATTCTAAGGATTATCCATCTGTTCCAGAGGTTGAAGAAATTTATAATTTTTCAATCACTCAGGAAAATCTAAAAAGAATGATAAGAAAAACAATCTTTGCAACATCTGTAAATGAAGCAAAAAGACCTATCTTAACAGGTTCATTATTTGAAATTAATACAGGTGTTTTAACGGTTGCCTCATCAGACGGATACAGAATTGCAAAAATAGAATCTGTTGTTGATTCATCACTGCAGAATATAAAATTTGTTATTCCGGGTTTAACACTAAAAGAGCTTTTAAAGGTTTTAGACGACAGTGATGAAAAAGTTAATATTGTTATTGCTAAAAGATATGTTAAATTCTGTTTTGAAGGATTTATCATTTTCTCACGCTTATTAGAGGGAGAATATATTAACTATAAACCAATCTTCAATACTCCAAATGCAATTGTTGTAAATGCAAATACAAAGGATTTATCAGAAAGTATTGAAAGAACTGCTTTAATTATCAATGATGATATTATGGCAAAAAATGAAAAAGTTCCTGTCAGGTTAAGAATTTCAAATGATAAAATTGAAATGACCTGTTCAACAGGAAAGGGAAAAACAAGTGATATGATTGAAGCATCAAAAATAGGAGAGGATATTGAAATCGGATTTAACCACAGGTATCTTTTAGAGGCTCTTCGTTGCTGTGAGGATGAAATGGTTAAAATTGAGATGTCAAACCCAAAGGGTGCTTGTTTTATAAAGCCAACTGAAAATAATGATTATATTTATATGATTTTACCTGTAAGACTATATGACGATAAATAATTATTTACCTTTTTGAGAAAGGAAGATTATTATGAAAATTGAGAGAATTATAAGCTATTATAATGATGAGAATTGTTATCTTGTTTATGATGATGATAATATTGGAATTATAATTGACCCCGGAAGTGAAGCAAAAGATATAATTTCCGTGATAGAAGAAAAAGGGGTTAGTGTTTCTCATATTTTCTTAACCCATTGTCATTATGACCATATAGGAGGCCTTGAAGAATTAAGAGAATCTTTGGGTGCAAAGGTTTATGCAAGCTTTGAATGTAACCAGAATATTCAAAACCCAAATGTTAATATGTCATTATTTAGTGAAAAGTTAATCAGGGCTTTACCTGCTGATGAGATTATTGATGATAAAAGTATAATAAAAGTTGGAAATTTAGAAATTAAGGTTATAAAAACTCCCGGACATACAAACGGGGGAGTGTGCTATTTAATTGATGAAGACTTATTCTCAGGTGA
>JAFXBO010000162.1 GCA_017521775.1 Clostridia bacterium
AGAAAAAGGAATCAGTCGATAAACCTGTATCATCAAAGCCTGCTAAAAGACCAAACACAATAACTGAGGATAAAAAAGAGGAAGCAGAAGAAATTATTCCTCCGGTGGAAGATAAGGAACCTGAAGAAAAGCAGGAGCCTCCTGAAATAAAACCAATAGAGGATATAAATAAAACAGAGAATTTTGTAAGACCGGGAGCAAATTAATTGTCTTATAAATTCACAGGTTATGGTGGAAGGAAGGGAAGCTTGGTGAAAAGAGCAAGAGGAAAAAATTCCAAAAAAAGAGTTGAAGAATTAGAAGTACCTGAGGTATTGAGGAAAAATCAAGGACAAGCCGTCAGGAAAACAACATCTAATAAAAGACCGACTAAAAAGAAAAAAAAGAAGAATAATCGCTTAAAATCATTTTTGGTTATAGTTTTTGCATTAATTATCGCATTTCTGATTATAATGGGAATGGGATGGGGAACTGACTCGGATGATGCAGGTGCATTGATACCTGTTGATATGGAAAAAGGAAAACTCAATGTTTTAGTGTTGGGTGTTGATAAAGAGGGATTGAGAACAGATGCAATGATGCTTGTTTCTTATGATATGAAAGGAACTATAGCAAACATAATGTCAATTCCAAGAGACACGCAAATCAAGGTTAAAGACAGAGGTGTGACACGAAAGATTAATGAAGTTCACGCAATGCACGATAAAAACAATAATATGCTTGGACCATTGGGAAGCGTTAAAGCAGTAACTGCATTAACTGGAATTCCAATCCACTATTATATAGAATTCAGTTTTGATGCTATTGATGAAATAACTGATGTTTTGGGACCTATAGAATTTGATGTTCCTGATGTTGAGGGTAATGGCAAAGGAATGAACTATGATGATCCTGCACAGGACTTACATATCCATCTAAAACCAGGCGTTCAAAAGCTTAAGGGAAATCAGGTTCAACAGTTTTTAAGATACAGAAAGAGTAACTCAGGAGTAGGCGATGGCAGTGATACTAAGAGAGTTGAAAGACAGCAGGAATTTATCCGTGCGATAGTTGACCAGAAGGTAAATCTTTCACTCATTGCGAAAATGCCTTCAATCTATTCAAAGATGAAGAAGAACATAAAGACAAATTTCTCTACAGGGGATATCATAAAATATGCAAAATATCTAAATGGATTGACATCAGAAAATATTATAACCCATAACTTGCCTGGAGAGTCAAAGAGAACAGGCAGTGGCTGGTATTATGTCTGTGATTTACAAGGAACATCTGAACTGATTGCTTCGTCGTTTGGATATGACGGAGAAAATCTTTCAAATGTGATTTATGTAAATGATGTTGAGGGAACAAAAAAGGTTTTGACTTCCGAAAGCAAAAAGACACAGTCAGAGCCTGAAGATGAAACAGAAGAAACAGAGCCTTTAAAAGAGGAAAAAACCGAGACAAAGCCTAAAGAAGAGCCTAAAGAAATTGATTTAACTGAGGAGACAGAGGAAAAGGAAGAAAAGGAGAAACAACCAAAAAACGAAACAAGTGAGCCTCAGGAGGAAGAGATTAAAACAACAGAGGAAATCGAAGATGATGTATATATAAGTCTTGATTAAAATACATATGGAGAATTATTGGAGGTTATTATGGATTTTTTTTCAATTTTGACATTAATTGGTGGACTAGCACTATTCCTTTACGGAATGGATGTTATGGGAGACGGATTAAAGAAATTATCAGGAAGTAAGCTTGAATATTTTTTAGGTCAGCTTACATCAAATAAATTCAAAGGATTTTTGCTTGGATTTATAGTTACAGCTATAATTCAATCATCATCTGCAACAACGGTTATGCTTGTTGGTTTTGTAAATTCAGGAATTATGCGCTTATCACAAACAATAAGCACAATTATGGGTGCGAATGTGGGAACAACTGTCACAGCGTGGCTTTTGAGTACATCAGGGATTAACGGAGACAGCTTTTTCCTAAAGATTTTAAAGCCTGATGCCTGGACTCCTATTTTAGCAGCTATCGGTGTGGGAATTTTGATGTTCTCAAAATCGGACAGAAAGAAAAATGTTGCGTTGATTCTTTTGGGATTTGCAGTATTGATGTTTGGTATGGATACAATGAGTGCTGCAGTTTCAGGACTTAAAGATAATGAAAACTTCACAAAAATTTTGATAATGTTTGAAAATCCAATTATGGGTATTTTAGCAGGATTGATTTTAACAGCTATTATTCAATCCTCGTCTGCATCGGTCGGAATTTTGCAGGCTTTGTCAGCAACTGGAACAATATCCTATGCAGTAGCTATCCCGATTATATTAGGTCAGAATATCGGAACAACAATAACACCTATATTGTCAGCCATTAATGGAAACAAGGAAGCAAAACAGGTTGCAGCCACATGTTTATATATAAAGATCATAGGAGTTATCGCTGTTTGTTTGGTATTCTATATTTTGAATTCAGTAATTGTTTTCCCATTTATGCAAGAGGGGAATTATGTTAATGCATTTAATATAGCAGTTATTCATACATTGTTTAACATAATTTCAACAATAATATTAGTTCCATTCTCAAAGCAGATTGAAAAGCTTGCATTGATGACATTTAAAGATAACGAAGAACACGAGAAAGATCCATTTGCAACACTTGATGACAGATTCTTAAGAGTTCCTTCATTTGCGGTTGAAAAGTGTAGGGAATTAGCGTACGAAATGGCTCAAATGGCTAAGGAATCAGTTATTGAGAGTACAAATCTTATGGAAAAATATGACAGGGATATTGTGGAAGATATCGTGAAGCAAGAAAAGAAAGTCGACAAATATGAG
>JAFXBO010000163.1 GCA_017521775.1 Clostridia bacterium
ACCTTGGAACGACCACCGACAGAATTAATTATTTCTATAGCTCTTATTGTTGCTTTTTGACCTGCCTCATCTGAATCATAGCAAATCAATATTTCATTACAGTATTTCATCAAAAGCTTTGCCTGATTTTCAGTTAATGCTGTTCCCAATGTTGCAACAACATTTGTAATTCCTGATTGAAATACACTGATAACATCCATATATCCTTCAACTAAAACTATAGAAACAGGTGAAGATTTTTTCGCAAGATTTAATGAGAACAAGTTCTTCCCCTTGTTAAAAACAGGCGTTTCAGCAGTATTTAAATATTTGGGAAGCTTGAAACCGTTTGGTGTTGTTGCATCCCCCATAATTCTTCCACCGAAACCAATAATATTACCTCTTAAGTCTATTATAGGAAACATAACCCTATTTCTAAATTTATCGTATAGCTTGTCCTCTCTTAAAACAACAAGTCCTGCTGATAACATTTCATCTTTTGTATATCCTTGAGTCAGAAGATAATCGTGTAAAGCAGTGTAATTATCCCGAGCAAATCCTAATCCATATGAAATAATAGTTTTTTTTGATATTTTTCTTTCCTGAAAATATGCCAATGCAGTTTTGCCCTCAGGATGCTTCGTAAGATTTTCATAAAAAAATCTTGCAGCCAACTTATTCATTTCGTATATTTTCTTTTTTAAAGAACCTGATTCTATATTATTTTGCCCATTATCCTCAGGTAATTGAATTCCTGCTCTGTCAGCTAACAGTTTTATAGCTTCAACAAAATCAAGTCCCTCAGTCCTCATAACAAATTGGACTAAATTCCCACTTGCTCCACATCCAAAACAATGAAAAAGTTGTTTTTCACTGCTTACATGGAAGGAAGGAGATTTCTCTCTATGAAAAGGGCAAAGACCACTATAATCCCGTCCTGTTTTTTTTAAATTTACATATTTAGACACATAGTCAACTATATCATTTTCTGCAAAAATATCATTAACAATTTCGTCGGGATAATATGGCACTTTTTTCACCTCTTTTTCAAATATCTCCTAATAATTATTTCGACATTTTTTTTAAATATCCTTTTATTTTCCAAATTTTTAACAATAATAATGTAATATGTAATATTTCCCTATTTAAAACAAATATGCACAGTAATTTGCACTATCTTTAAATTATATCATATATAAGTTAATTTGTCTATAAACATTTTGTAAAAAATGACTGTATTTTGTTTGAATATGGTGTATTTTTGATAAAAAAATATTATTGACTTTGTTCCTGAATTTTTAATAAGGAACCATCAATGACAAAAAAGATACAAGTAAATCCTTGTATCTTTTTTATCTTAAAATTTCATACAGTCTGTCTATTGTTTCTTTTGATGTTTCAGAATACTTATCAAATGGGAATTCTATGCCCATTTCATCATATTTCGTCTTACATATCTTTTTAAATGGCAGCAACTCGATTTTATCTATACAATTATATAAATCACACAGTTTTTTTAATCGCCTGATTTCATCCTCAGAGTCATTTAATCCTTGAACAACGACATATCTTATCCAACATTTTTTACCCTTTTCCTGTATTTTATTTAAAAAATTTAAGGGTTTGTCAATCGGACAGCCAATGTGCTTTTGATATAATTCATCATCGGTCATTTTTATATCTAAAAGAACTAAATCAGTCTTGTCAAGCAGTTTGTTTATTTCTTCATTCCATAGACTCCCTGATGTATCAATACAGGTCTTTATACCATTATCCTCGCATAAATCAAATAGTTCATTTAAAAATTCAGCTTGCAAAAGTGGTTCGCCACCTGATATGGTTATTCCACCTTCATCCGAAAAATAGTCCTTATAACGAACTGCTCTGCCGACAATTTCATCGGCAGAGTATTCTTTATAATCACCTTTACAGACATCTATATTATGACAATATCCACAATGAAGATTACAGCCATGCATAAAAACCACATATCTGATACCGGGACCATCAAGTGTTCCCAGACTTTGAAAGCTGTGTATTCTTCCATTCATATTACATTACCTCGTGGAATGTTCTCTTTATAACCTCTTTTTGTTGTTCCTTAGAAAGCTTGTGGAAATTAACTGCATATCCTGAAACTCTGATTGTCAAGTTAGGATATAATTCAGGATTCTCATATGCATCAATAAGCTGTTGCTTATTTAACACATTAATATTAATGTGATGAGCAAGCTTTAAGAAGTATCCGTTTAAGATACTAACAAGGTTACAAACTCTTTCATCCTCTGTTTTACCTAGTGAATTCGGCACAATAGAGAATGTGTTAGAAATACCGTCCTGACAAGCAGAATATGGTAGTTTTGATACAGAATTCAATGATGCCAAGGCACCATTTGTTTCTCTGTTGTGCATTGGGTTCGCACCTGGTGCAAATGGTTCTCCTGCTTTTCTTCCGTCAGGAGTTGCCATTGTCTTCTTACCATAAACAACATTTGATGTAATGGTGAGAGCTGAAAGAGTATGTTTTGCATTTCTGTATGTAGGTGTTTTTCTCAACTCTTCAATAGTATTTTCCAACATTGCAGCGGCAATGTTATCAACTCGGTCATCGTCATTACCGAATTTAGGGAATTCGCCTGTTGTTTCAAAGTCAATAATATATCCGTTTTCATCTCGGATTGTTTTAACTTTGGCGTATTTTATTGCACTCAAAGAATCAGCAATAACTGAAAGACCAGCAACACCAAACGCCATCAATCTTTCAACATCAGTATCGTGAAGCGCCATCTGCACTTTTTCATACGCATACTTATCGTGCATATAATGAATGATGTTCATTGTGTTTACATAAAGGTTACATAACCATTCTCTATACTTTTCAAATCTCTTCTTCACCTTATAATAATCGAGGTATTCGTCTTCATAAGGATCATCCTTGATACTGAATTGAATTTGAGTCGCAGGGTCATAACCACCATTTAATGATAACAACAATAGTTTTGGTAAATTACATCTTGCTCCAAAGAATTGCATCTGTTTTCCAACCTTCATAGCCGATACACAACAAGCTATTGCATAATCATCACCATATTTAGGTCGCATCAAATCATCATTCTCATATTGAATTGAATTAGTATCAATAGAAACCTTTGCACAGAATTTTTTGAAACCTTCAGGCAATTCATTCGACCACAAAATAGTCAGGTTAGGTTCAGGAGCAGGACCTAATGTATATAATGTATTTAAAACTCTGAATGAATTCTTTGTTACAAGAGTTCTTCCATCTACTCCCATTCCACCAACTGCTTCAGTAATCCACATTGGGTCTCCACCAAACAACTCATTATATTCCGGAGTTCTTAACTGACGTGCCATTCTTAATTTCATGACAAAATCATCCATTAATTCCTG
>JAFXBO010000164.1 GCA_017521775.1 Clostridia bacterium
ACGGGAAAACAGTTGATGTTTCAACTCTTACAGATAGTCAGGTTGATGTTATCCATAACATAATAGCAGAATTTTCAAATGCAAATAAAAGCAACCGCCATTAAAGCAAACTCGCTTTTTGTGGTGGTTGTTTTTATTATGTAAATATGAAGGATGGTGAGCCGTAATGTTTTTTAAGCAACTTAGAGATGACATTAATGCTGTATTAGAGCGTGACCCTGCAGCAAGAAATTCCCTTGAAGTTCTTTTGTTATACTCAGGTGTTAACGCAGTTTTCTGGCACAGAATTTCTCACTTCCTTTTTAATCATAATTTTAAATTTATTGCAAGATGGATTTCCCAGACAGTTAAATTTTTTACAGGCATCGAAATCCATCCCGGTGCAACAATCGGAAAACGGTTTTTCATTGACCACGGAATGGGTGTTGTTATTGGAGAAACGGCAATTATAGGTGACGATTGCACAATATATCAGGGTGTAACACTTGGAGGAACTGGAAAAGATATAGGAAAAAGACACCCAACATTAGGAAATAATGTTATGGTTGGAAGCGGAGCTAAAATTTTGGGTCCTTTCACTGTAGGAGATAATTCAAAAATAGCTGCTGGAGCAGTTGTTTTATCAGAGGTTCCCCCAAATTCAACCTGTGTGGGTGTTCCTGCTCGAATTGTTAAAAGAGAAGGCGTTAAGGTTTACGAAAACGACCTTGACCAAATCAAAATTCCTGACCCGATTTCTTCTCAATTATGCACTCTTTCAGTTCACATCGCAAAACTTGAAAAAGAGCTTGAAGAATTAAAAAATAAATAATTTTGCTGTTTTAACAGCAGAACGGAGAATATTATGAAGATTTATAACACATTGACAAAGAAAAAAGAGGAGTTTGTACCTATCGATAAAAACGAAGTAAAGATGTACTCTTGCGGACCTACCGTTTACGATTATTTTCATATCGGAAATGCTCGTCCGTTTATAATTTTTGATACTATGAGAAGATACCTTGAGTATAGAGGCTACAAGGTTAAGTTTGTACAGAATTTTACCGATATAGATGATAAAATGATAAACAGAGCCAACAAAGAGGGTATCACTGTAAAAGAACTTGGTGAAAGATTTATTGCAGAATATTTTAAAGACGCAAGCGCTCTTGATATTCACCCTGCAACAATTCATCCAAAGGCTACTGAGAATATTGATGCTATAATAGAAATCATTAAAAAACTTGAAGACAAAGGTTATGCATACAATGTTGACGGAAATGTGTATTTTTCAACAAAGAAGTTCAGAGAGTACGGAAAGCTTTCAAAACAACCATTAGAGGATTTGGAGGCAGGCGCAAGAATCGATGTCAATGAAACAAAGAAAGATGCTATGGACTTTGCTTTGTGGAAAGCACAAAAAGAGGGCGAGCCTGCATGGGAAAGTCCATGGGGTATGGGACGTCCTGGTTGGCACATAGAATGTTCAGCAATGGCTAACAAATATCTTGGCGAAACAATAGACATTCACTCAGGAGGTCAGGACCTTGTGTTCCCTCATCACGAAAACGAAGTAGCTCAAAGTGAGTGTGCTAACGGAAACCCTTTTGCAAACTACTGGATGCATAACGGATATATTAATATTAACAACCAGAAAATGAGTAAATCATTAGGTAATTTCTTTACTGTAAGAGATATTTTAGAAAAATATGATGCAGAAATTGTGAGATTCTTTATGCTTTCTGCTCATTACAGAAACCCTGTGAATTTTTCTGATGTGCTTATGGAACAATCAAAATCTGCAGTCGAAAGAGTTTACACCTGTATTGATAATCTTCATTTCCTTTTGGATAATAGCGAAAACAGAGAATTAAATGAAAAAGAAGCTGTATTCTCACAGGAATTGGATAAATGCAAGCAAAAGTTTATCGACTCAATGGATGATGACTTGAATACTGCTGATGCAATTTCAGCTATATTTGACATTGTGTATGCAAGCAATACCTACCTATCAACTGAGGAAAAGAATTCAACAGAAGCTATAAATAAAGCATTGGGTATTATTGCAGAGCTTGGTAATATTCTCGGACTTTTCACAAAGAGCAAGAAAAACTCACTTGATGCAGAAGTTGAAGCCCTTATTGAAGAACGAAATAAAGCAAGAGCAGAGAAAAACTGGGCTAAAGCCGATGAAATCAGAGATAAGCTAAAAGCTATGCACATTATATTAAAGGATACACCAATGGGTGTTAAGTGGAGCTATGAGGAATAATATGAATGAGGTTGATGCATCTTTATTATCACCATTGGTTTTGGCATATATAGGCGATGGGGTTTATGAGTTATTTGTAAGAAACAGACTGATTATCGACTTTCCACAAACTCCTCCGTCAAAGCTTCACAAACTTTCCTCTTCATGTGTCAAGGCACATTCTCAAAGTAATTCAATGAAGGTCGTTGAGCCGATACTAAATGAAAAAGAGCTTAGCATATATAAAAGAGGTAGAAACGCAAAATCTGCAACAGTACCCAAAAATGCTGATGTTACAGATTACAGGCGCGCAACAGGTTTTGAGGCTCTAGTAGGTTATCTATACTTAAACAAGGAATATGACAGACTCGATGTAATAATGAATTTAGCATATTTAAATCACAATGATTAAGATATTCAAACGAAGAAAGGATTGTATCTAAATGGACAAAAAAAGACAATGCGAGCTTGAAATTATTGCAAATAAGGTTCGTAAAAATATATTGGAGGCAGTTTATACCCCCCAATCAGGACATCCTGGTGGTTCTTTATCAATAGCTGATCTTTTGACATACTTATATTTTGAGGTTATGAATATTGACCCAAAAGACCCTAAAAATCCTGACAGAGACAGATTTGTCCTTTCAAAAGGTCATACTGCTCCTGCACTATATTCAGTTCTTGCTCATAGAGGATTTTTCCCTGTAGAAGACATCAAAACATTCAGAAATATAAACAGCTATCTGCAAGGACATCCTGATATGAAAGGTGTTCCTGGAGTAGATATGTCAACAGGTTCATTGGGACAAGGCATTTCTGCTGCAGGAGGAATGGCTCTTTCTGCAAAGCTTGACAATAAGAATTTCAGAGTATATTCAGTACTTGGTGATGGAGAATTAGAGGAAGGACAAGTATGGGAACAGGCAATGTTTGCCTCACATTATAAATTGGACAACCTCACAATTTTTGTTGACTTTAACGGACTTCAAATAGATGGAGACATTCGTGAGGTTATGAACCCTACCCCTATTGATAAAAAGTTCGAGGCATTTGGATGGAATGTGATTTGTTGCAATGCTCATAACTATAATGAGTTAGAAGCATCAATTAATGAGGCTAAGAAAACAAAGGGTAAGCCAACTGCAATTATCATGACATCAACCAAGGGAAAAAATGTATCATTTATGGAAAACAATGCTGCTTGGCATGGTTCTGCCCCAAATGAAGAACAATATAATCAAGCAATATCTGAACTTGATGCTATCATAGAAAAATTGGAGGTAGAATACAATGGCTA